>JALQWE010000266.1 GCA_023258825.1 Planctomycetaceae bacterium
ACTGCAATTTCGGGTGAGGCCGTATGAATGTGGAAGAGGAGTGCAATGTGAAGCCGTGAGAGCGACCGGCTGAGCGTTACCAGCCGCGCGTTACAGGTTCAGGATATTCCGAGTGTCCTGTTCGATGCTCTGCAGAAACTTCAGCAGCTTCTGATGGACATCGGCGGCGAATGCTTCGGCGTTCAGCAGAGCGGTGATGCGGTCCTGCATTTCCTGATCGGACACCTGAGCCGGATCGGACACTTTGCTGGCATGTCGCAGTTCTGACAGCCGCGGAAGCAGGGTCTGCTGCAGATGTTCACTGAGTTCTCTGGCGAGATACTCGGCCCGGTGGAACCGCTCCACAAGCGGAAGATTCTGAGGCTCCTCGTCCATCCTGGTTGCTCCCCATGGAAGTCTGAACAGTACAACGCAGAGGCATCCGGGTGAGCAGCGGCGAAGACTTTGCCTGCGAGGATTTTCTGCCGGAAATCGCCCGCCTTGCCCAGACCGGATTGTGAGTATAGCAGGTATTGAACGGCAATTCCCACAGTGAAATCCCGGCTCATGCCAGCAGAGTTCCGGAATCGCTTGTAATTCCGGGGTGACCCATCCAATCCTGTGGAATTCCGAACGCTGTCCGCGATAATGCACAGCGAAAAGTCTCTGACGTGTCACATCGGAATGTCACGCATGCCGTGGAAGTTTGCCATGCCCGTTGTCACCTGCTGTCGCTGCTTCGTCGCCGTGACCAGAGTTTTCAGTTTGCTGCTGCCGCTCGCAGTCGCCAGCGCTGCAGACGAGCGTGCGGAACGTGATGTTGGTGCCATTCCCGCACTCGTGACGGTGCGTATACCCACGCTGGAGCAACTGGCGACGGATTCCCGCGAAGATACCCAGCCAGTCTCCAAATCCGTAATGAACTCCAACGTGACTGGTCGGCAGTCCACAGTGACCGAGACGCGTCTGAGGATTATTCCGGAGAGTCGACCGCTGCAGTTCGAATTGCAGACGTCGGGCCAGATTCGCAGTGAGACAACGGGCGTGAATCCGCAGGCGCTGGTGGACAGTGTCGGGCAGCATCAGTTCGAAATCATCAAGCCGATGTGGTTTGATGGCACCATCTTCCGGACTCAGAAAAGTCACGGCACCATTCAGGCGCTGCAGACGCCGACGCGGGTGCGGAGTGTTGCGGGAACACGGATGCCGCTGGTGGCTCCACTGGGAGATCAACTGGCCTGGAACAAGGTGATGCGTCTGCAGCCTCGGATCAACCAGTTGGTGGCGGCCGAAGTGTCTAAGGATGTCGTCCCGGAAATTGATCAGGTGATCGATCAGCGATTCAGGAATCTGGGAAATCAGTGGGTGTCGCTGCAGCAAACGATCTCGAATGCGTTGCCGGTCTTCAGCAAGTCCTGGCATGCGGCGGCCTCGCGGCAATCGGTGCATCTGTGGAACGCCGCGCGGTCGGACATGGCCGACAGCCGAGGCACTCAGCAGCCCGGGGCCGCTGGCGGCGGCTTTGTGGAGTTGCAGGCGGGAGAAGATCTGGCGGTGTCGTTGTCGGAAGACGTCCTGACGCGGGCGATTGCGGCAGTGGTGCCTACGGGGCAAACTGTGCCGGATGTGGCGTTGCCGCGTTTGAAATCGGCAATCCAGCAGACGGAGCTGGCGGACTTACCGACGATGGCCACACAACTGCGTCAGGTTCTGAAAGAAGCCCCGGCACTGTTTGCTCTTGAGTTCGATGAGCGAAACCCGGTGACGGCGCGTTGCCGGGACGGCCAGGTGGACTTGACCTTTCACTTTCGGATCCATCCGAACCTTGGCAAGGCCAGTGAATGGATGAGTGCGGCGGTCAGTCTGACCGCAGAAGGGCTGACGCGGGAGACGTGGACGGTCCGCGTCAGTTCTGTCGACGTCAGAGAACGGGGCACAGCGCCGCGTTCCGGGATAGCGACGCTGTTCAAGCCGGATGAGAGCCGTCCGGACTTTGTGATTCCGGGGGCTCCTGCACCACTTCCGGCGACGGAAGCGGAGGAAAGATCGACGGAGGGCACGGCCCCGTCAACTCCGGCAACGTCAACTCCGGCAATGGGCTCGGCGTGGACGACGGTCGTGCGGAACAGTCTGCAGACGTTGCTGCAGGCCGCAGAGCCGCCGCGTCTGCCGCTGGAGTTTTCCGGGCCGGAGATGAATGCTCAGGCGACGCGGTTGAGGATGGTTCGACTGCGGGCCGAAGATGGTCGGCTGCGAGTGGTCCTGCGTCTGACTCGTGAACCTGCTGCGAAGGTGAGTGCACGCTGAGGCGGGGCAGGGTGGCATTCGCAGTGCGGGGCGTGTCTGGAACACGGAAACGGGCTGACGCAAGGAGATTCCGAAGAATTGCGAGGCATCCCCGGGAACTGGAAATGGAGTCACAACTGCTGGTGGTCTCAGTGAAACTGTACCATGAAATAGCAGGAATCAGATCAGGCAAGGGTCTCGGATGGCGGGGAGAAATCGCGCCGCGAAGACCTGCGGCGTTGTGGGGATTCCAATTGGGCACCCTGTAGTTTCCCGGGTCCCGCCGTGGTGAACTCCTTGACCCCGGAGCGTTCCCGGTTAAAATTGCCCGGCTGAGAACATGAGGGTCAGGAAGTACTCTCCCAGCGTCAAAGCCAAAGAAGTCAGCGGTCGAGCAGAAAGAGATCTCCCGCTGGACTCAGCCCCCCGTCATCAGGTTCCCGGTCCCGGCGTTGATTCGTCTGCGCTGTGGGCGCGGTGATTGTCAGCGGGGGGAACCCTGTGGTCTGCGTGTCGCGCAGGCAGTATGTCTGACGATTGTCGGTCGCTGCGTGTGTGGTCAGGTGGGCTGCAGGAACCGTGAATTGGTTCGCCAGGTGGAGCAGAGTCGTGTACGGAACGGGTGATGACTTCAAAGAGCTCGTCCGCTCCAGCACCAATCTGGTTGATCTGGTGTCTGAGATTGTGGCTCTGAAACCGCAGCATGGTGGTCGCCAGTATCTGGGATTGTGTCCATTCCACGATGACCACAATCCCTCCTTTTTCGTGTACCCGGACCGTCAATCGTATCGGTGCTGGGTGTGTGACGAAGGTGGTGACTGTTTTCGCTGGGTGATGAATATCGAGAAGGTGTCCTTTCCGGAGGCACTGGAAAGCCTGGCGCGTCGAGCGCGTCTGGAGATTCCAAAGCGTCACCGGCAGGACCAGCCAGGCGGCGGGCCATCAAAGTCCGACGCTCTGGAAGTGGTGGAGTGGGCAGCGAACCTGATGCATCAGGCACTCCGTTCAGGGCGGTTTGCCGAACATGCTCGGGAGTACGTTGCCAAACGAAAACTGTCCGCAGAGACCGTGGAGAATTTTCGGTTGGGTTACCATCCGGAGGATCGCTACTGGTTTCAGGAGAAGGCTCGTGGTCGCTACACCCCGGCGCAGCTGGTGGCAGCCGGGTTGATTCGGGAACGGGACGACGGCCAGGGGTATTCGCCAATGGATCTGGCGGATCGACTGATTTTTCCGATTTTCAACGAGAATGGCAGAATTGTTGCGTTTGGGGGACGAGTGTTGCCCGGACGCAACGACCAGAACCGAGGGAAATACTGGAACAGTCAGGAGAGTACGATTTTCCAGAAACGTCGAATGATGTATTCGTTCGATCGAGCCAGAGAATCCATTCGCAGGCAGGGCTGCGCGATCATAGTTGAAGGATACATGGACTGCATTGCCTGTCATCAGGCCGGGGTGACCAATGCGGTTGCGACTCTGGGGACGGCACTCACAGAAGATCATGTTCGGGTTTTGCGACGTTTTGCTCCGCGTGTGGTGCTTGTTTTCGACAGTGATGACGCAGGGCAACGCGCGGCAGAACGCTCAATATCGCAATTCGTTGCCCAGGATCTGGACCTCCGAATTCTGAATGTTCCGTCAGGCAAGGATCCTGCGGACTATCTTGAGGAGCATACTCGGGAAGATTTCCTGCGTCTGACTGAGTCAGCGTCGGAAGCATGGGAGTTCAAACTGCAGGCGGTTCTGAAACGAATCGGCAACACGACCGTTGCTGGCCGCCAGCAGGTGCTCGGACAGATGCTTGAGTTTCTGGCGTCTGCCCCCGGGCTGGCTGGAAGCGTTCGTGAAGACCTGATTCTTCGGAATGTCTGCTGGCGCGTTCAGGTGGATGAGCGAGTGGCTCGTCAGCAACTGAACGAAATGCGGAATGCCGCACAGAAAAGAATTGATCTCAGACAACCTCAGGACAGCCCGGTTGCCAAACCAGCAGTTCGTCCCGTGAATGCCATCGAAAAGGCTGAACGGGAACTTCTGGAAATCATCCTGACCTGTCCTGAAACCATCGATCTGATCCGACACCATGTCGGACCTGACGACATTGAAAACACACGGCACCAGCGATTGCTGGCGCTGTGCATCGATCTCTGGAAGGAAGAAGGAGAACTTCCGGAACCAGGCAGACTGATGATTGCAGCTGACTCAGACTCAGAGCTCCTGAGCCTGATCAATGCAGTTCTCGACTCTGCAGAAGAGAAAGGCATTTTTCGGCTGATGTCCGAAGGGAAATCCACCGACGGGCCGGCAACATCGTTTCCTCCCCACCTGGAACGAGTCCTCGCACCTCTTCTGGAGAAACGCGAAAAACAGGCCGGACAATTGTCCCGCCAGTTGCTCGCGTCAACCGACAAATCCGCGAACGAACTGAATGATGAAACACGCAATGCGCTCCGCCGCCTGCAGCAGTTTCGTCAAAGTCAAATGGGAAACCCTTCGTCTTTCAAATAATGTTGTCATAAAGAACCGCTTCGCACGGTGTGTCTGATTCCCACCATTGCACCACGTCCGAAGTACTAATGTTGCCCGGAGTCATGAACCATGAAGTATCTCGATGAAGGCCTTCGGAATCTGGTCCAGGCCGGAATGCGCCAGGGACATCTGACCTTCTCTCAGGTGAATTCTTATCTGCCCGACGAAGCCGCTGACCCGCAGCACCTCGACAACCTGATCATCTTCCTCGAGGAACTGAACATCCCGCTGCAGCCGGATCCGGAAGTCGTCGGTCATTCCATTCCGCTGTCCTCCCGGAAGAAACGGAAACAGGAAATCCGCATCGATGACGAAGGCCGCGGTGGCGAAGATCCGATTCGCGTCTACCTCAGCCAGATGGGCGAGATTCCTCTGCTGTCACGCGAAGAAGAAATCTTCCTTGCCAAGCAGATCGAAGTCACCCGCCGACGCTTCCGTCGTGCTCTGTTGTCCACAGAGTTCGCGCTGAACTACTGCCACGAAACGCTGGTTCGCGTCCATCGCGGCGAATTGCCGTTCGATCGCACGATCAAGGTCTCCATGACCGAAAGTCTGGAGAAGGAACAGATTCTGGGACGTATGCCCATCAATCTGGCCACGATCGACAATATCCGACAGCGCGATACGGAAGATCATGCCAGTCTCGCCGCCGGTCATCTGTCTGCCGAAGAACAGGCCGCGCTGCATCACCGCGTTGCGGAACGCCGCCGTCGCTGTGTGACCCTGCTGGAAGAACTCAGCCTGCGAACTCAGCGTTTGCAGCCCTGCATGAAGCGACTGGAACAAATCTCCGCTCGCATGACCGAACTGCAGGAACAGGTCGACAGCCTCCGGAACCTCACTTCGGCCGTCGATGAACGACGTCACCTGCAGAAGGAACTGGACGAACTGATCGCGCTCACCCGCGAAACTCCGGCCT
>JALQWE010000267.1 GCA_023258825.1 Planctomycetaceae bacterium
GACTCCGAGCACGAGCACGAGCACGAGCACGAGCACGAGCACGAGCACGAGCACGGGCACGGGAACGGGCATTTTCGCGAGGGGGATTGGATGGCGGGGCGGTGTTGGTTTTTTCGACCACGGATGAAAACAGATTGAGGGCCGTGTTCTGTGTTCGGGGATCGGGAACAGTTGTGGGTTGGTTGGAGTGGGTGGCTGCGGTATGCTGTGGGGTTGAGGCCTCGTGGAATGGGCGGAAGCGGGCGGGAGTTGGACGGCGGGAGCAGCAGTGTCGCAGGGAACGTTTGGATTCGCGAATACACCGGAATGGCAACAGGCAGCACTGGAAGATGTTCTGGTTGCGGAGGTGGTGTTTAATCTTCCGCTGGAGCGTCCCTACAGTTACGCGATTCCTCAGGCCCTGCGTGAGCGTATTCGTCCTGGTCAGCGAGTGACGGCGCCGCTGGGTCGATCGAATCGCCTGGTCACGGGGTACTGTGTGGGGGTGCAGCCGGCGGAACGTGGTCTGCGGAATCTGAAGTCGATCGAAGAGTTGCTGGACAATGAGCCGTTGCTGGATCAGCAGATGCTGCAGTTGACTCGCTGGATTGGCGAGCGATATCTGTGTGGCTGGGGTCAGGTGCTGGACAGTGTGATTCCTGCGGGTGTTCGGCGCAAAAGCGGGACTCGGGAGATTCAGTGTTTTGTGTTGTCGGAGCAGGCGGAGGCCTTGCTGGCGGGCGTTCGTCTGAGTTCCGGGCAGAAGGCGGTGGTGGAAGCGATTCGCCGGTCAACCGCGCCTTTATCGGCGCCGGATCTGTGTGCTGCGGCGGGATGCGGGCCTGGTCCGGTCAGTTCGCTGCGAAAGAAGGGCGTGCTGGTTCCGGTTCGGATACGAACTGAAGTAGAGGGGGATGACGGGGTTCCGGCGGTTCAGGAAGCGGACCTGCAGATGAATCCTCAGCAGCAGCAGGCGCTGGAGCAGATTCTTAGTCCGATCAGAACTGGTCGATTTGAGACATTGCTGCTGCATGGTGTGACGGGCAGTGGCAAGACGGAAGTGTACATCCAGGCGATTCGGGAAGTGGTCAGTTATGGACGGCAGGCGATTGTGCTGGTGCCGGAGATCAGTTTGACGCCGCAGACGATTCGTCGATTCCGCAGTCGTTTTCGGTCGGTGGCTGTACTGCACAGTCATATGACGGACGCGGACCGTCACTGGCAATGGCAGCGGATTGCTGGTGGGGAAGTGGAAGTGATCGTGGGGGCTCGCAGTGCCGTGTTTGCCCCAACGCCGCATCTGGGGTTGATTGTGATTGATGAGGAGCATGAGCCTTCGTTCAAGCAGGACAGCACACCGCGTTATCACGCTCGCGAGGTGGCTCGTCGTCGCTGTGAGGACGAGCGGGTGCCGTTGATTCTGGGTTCCGCCACACCGACTCTGGAATCCTGGTTGCGGGCACAGCGTCGCCAGGACACTCTGGTTTCGATGCCTCAGCGTGTGGCCGACCGACCTCTGCCGCCGGTGGTGATTGTCGACACGCGCAGTGATCCGCGGATGGCGCGGGGATCAGCGATTGGTCGAGCGTTGCATCAGGCGATGATGCGGGCGTTGAATGAGAAGGGCCAGGTCATTCTGTTTCTGAATCTTCGCGGGTATTCGCCGGTGGTCTGGTGTCGCAGTTGCGGTACTGGGGTGAAGTGTCCGAATTGTGACATCACGCTGACGTGGCATCGGGATCGGCGGGTCGTGGTGTGTCACAGTTGCGACTACGAGACGGATCCACCGACGGCGTGTCCGGGGTGTCAGAGTCCGGCGGTCCGATTTCTGGGCACGGGAACTCAGAAGCTTGATGAAGAGGTGAGTGCCTTGTTTCCGCAGGCGCGGGTACTGCGGATGGACAGTGATTCGATGAAGAAGCCGGGCAGCCACGACGAAGCGCTGGATCGGTTTCGTCGTGGGGAAGTCGACATTCTGCTGGGCACGCAGATGATTGCCAAGGGCCTGGACTTTCCCAACGTGACTCTGGTGGGTGTTGTGGACGCGGACACGATGCTGCGTCAGCCGGACATGCGGGCGGCGGAGCGGACATTCCAGTTGATTGCTCAGGTTGCCGGCCGAACGGGCCGGGGGCATCGCAGTGGTCGGGTGCTGGTGCAGACGACAAATCCGGGCGATCCGGCCGTGCGATTTGCGGCGGGTCATGATTATCTGGGGTTTGCGCAGCATGAGCTGGCGGAGCGTCATGATGCGTTGGCGCCGCCGTTTTCCAGTGTGGCGCGGGTGATTTTTCGTGGTCCGGACGAAGCTCGGACTCGTGAAACTGCGATTGCGGTCGCGGATCGACTGCGCGCAGCGCGGCAGGGGGACACAGCGGCGGTACGAGTGCTTGGTGCAGCACCGGCGCCGGTCGTGCGTCTGCGAAATCTGTGGCGATACCACCTGCAGATCTGTGGTCGGACCAACGAACTGGTGCGTGAGTTGTGGCAGGCTGTGGAGAAATCGCTGTCACTGCCGGAAGGGGTGGAGTTCGCCATTGACGTGGACCCGATGAACGCGCGCTGAGGCGACGGTGGTTCCGGGATTCTGCGGTGCCAGCGATCAGCGCGACAGAGCACGTTGCCAAAATGCAGCAGAACGCGCAGGGGAAATGAGCCGTTGTTGAAACCTGTTGCCATAGCTGCACAGTTGATGTCTACGAAGGCTGTGGGAAAGCAACACGGACGTGGACGAATGATGCTTTGGGCGCGCATGGAAAAAGCTTCGCCGGATATCGAAAAACCTATCGTCCTGCGGCTGGGTTCGCCACCACGTTGCGTTTGCGGTGACCGGGTGAGTCTGCAAATCGACATATGATGTTCCCGGGGAGCAGTGTGTTGAGATCCGGAAACGGGGTCTGGAGCACAGTTTTCGGGTTCTGTCGATTCTGCATCTGTTGAGAAAATTCCCCACCTTGCTGCTGCTCAGACGTGGCATAGGTCTTGCGTTTCGTGCGGGCCAGTGGCGTGCTGTGGCGAGTCATGCGAAAGGCCATCTGCCGAGATGGGCCCGCGAGGCTCTGCAGCACTTTTCGATGGAAGTTCGGTGAGATCTTGCAGGGGAAATGAACTATGAAAACGTTGTGGTCTGCAGCATTGGGGGTGGTGTGTCTGGTGCAGGGAATGATGTCTGGAGCGACCGTGTTTGCTCAGGCAACAACACCGACGAATGTGGTCTCCGTTGAGGGCCCGATCACGGCCATTAATCCAACGGCTCGAACGATCACGGTGGCGGGGATGGTCTGCACTGTGCCTCCGGATCTGAGTCTGCTGGGGACGACTGGTATCACGGGAGCGAATATGACACGTCTGCTGGATGCTCAGGCACCGGGACGCGTGCGTTCGATCTTTCAGTCGGGCCCACTGGAAGTGGCGACACCGTACACCGGTGCGACCTTGAAAGCCGAAGGCCTTGCGGTACTGACGGGAACCACAGAATCGTATGTGCTGACTGCTGCGACGATCGAGCTGGCCGAGAATGTTGCGATTGGAACGATGCGCAACGTGAATACGACAGCGCGAACCTTTACGGTGAACGGGATGACCTGTCGGATGAATACAGACGAGCGATTCCCCTCCCAGATTCTGGGTCTGCAGGGCACGCCGTTGCAGTTCGCGGATTTGGCGCGAGGGAACGGGACGCTCGTAGCGGTCCTGGGCTATGTTCATCAGGGTGTACTGAATGTGTGTTCCATGGATACAGAAATTCTCGGTCTGAATCCCGGTGCGGACACGGTTGTGATCAGTCGTGCTGATGCCCGTGCTCGTGGTGCGGCTTTGGGTGAACTGCGTGTTGATGGACTGGTGCAGCCTTTGGCTGTGGACACGATCCTGACGCTGACGGACGCCACCACAGGCGCCGTGTTGGCTACTGTCGCGCCGACCGTGGTCCCGACAACTCCGGGTCAGGGAACCTTTGTCTTCCGCCTGCGTAACCTGCCGACGCGCATTACGGCCGTCACGGTGACCAGCTCGAAAAACGGAACGGCGACGCTGCCGGTGACGATTCGCTGAGTTGAGAGTGATGGAAGACATTCCGGCCCTGTGGATTGAATTCCGAACGTCGGACTCAAACCACCGGGGGCTCCATCGGCTTCCGGGGCCTGCTCTGCTGGCGGATGTTCTGCGAACGCTTATCCCCTGAGCGGCAGTAGACATTTGAAAGCGGTATCGGGATTGGAAACGCCCGTTTTGCGATCCGGCAAAACGGGCGTTTTTTTATTTTGCGGGGGGAATCAGGGAACATCGCTGCAACACGGGTTGAGTCACTGACGAAAACAGCCGTAGGTGATGGTCTGCGGGACTGAGGATTTGTGCCTTTCCGGGAGTGTGCGAGAGGATGACGGAGCATGTGTATTTACCGGGGCCGGCAGAGCGGACAGTGAGAACGTCGGATGGTCAGGTGCTGACTGTTCCGGTGGAGTGGCAGTTTGTGCCGCCGGGGGACGCCGCCCTGACTCGACGCATCAAAGCGGCCGGCGACCACTGGATTGTGCAGGAGCGTCGTGGTCGGAAAGTGTTTAATCGGGGAATCTGGACGTCAGCCGCCACGGTGCAGCGCATTCAGGCGGACCTGCAGGCGGAGCGAGCGACTGAGGGGTTTGCGAAGCGTCGGGTTGCCGACGCGCGGCGCCGTGAAAAAGTGCAGTCGGCCTATGTCGACAGTTTTACAACCGCGGTGAAACAGTTTCTGGCGTTTCATCCACGGTACGAAGAACTTGCGGAACGAGTGGCTCAGGCCGTCGCCGCGCATGCGACTCCGGTGGGCAGTGGAACGGTGGCGCGGACGGCGCGAATACCGGTGGAACAGCGGGCGGAGGCGGCCGTAATTGCGTGGCTGCGACATCAGACAACGGCGTATGACACGATGGTTATTCCGAGGATAGCCGGGGAGCGTCGGGAAGTGCGTCGGATGCTGGCGGCTGTTTCGCGGGCGCTGCTGCAGTCGTATCGGAGGGGGGAGGATCGACCGGAGTCGTGTCCGCTGGCGACAGCGATGAGGCGGCCGGGTTCTGCCGGGGCCGGGTCTCAGTGAGGAGTGGATTGAGGGGCGGAGGGTGAGGAGCGATTGGGGGCTGTCCATGTGCTGCGGGAATTCTGGCGGCTAGAATGCCATGGTGACCGAGGGAAGATCGTCGGGTTGAAATGAGACGAACCGAAGGTTGTGCCACGAAAGACATGCGACGAGTGAACAAGGCCGGGAGCGTGGTTTTTTTGTGGTGAAAGTCTTGTCGAATGGCATAAAGTAGAATGTCCCCTTTTGTGATTTGAGAAGGCGCTGATCCATGTCGGACAATGATGACAGTCTCATCCGGCAGGCTTATTCCGCGGAGTTGTTTGCCGAGGCAGCTCAGCATTGGGTCAGTCTGCTGACGTCGCATCTGCTGCAGGTGCAGGCGGGGGAGACGCGGGTGCTGAACTGGGCCATGCCGGAGACGTTGATTGCTGCGGCAGCCGGTGCTCTGCGGGATTCGGGGGGTGAGACCGGGAAGGGGCGAGCGGATCGTGTTCGGGATCTGTTCAGCCGGATGCTGAGCGCCGGGCAGAATCTGCATCATCCGCACTACATTGGTCATCAGGTTCCGGCGTCTATTCCGCTGGCGGGATTGTTTGATGCCGTGACGGGTGTCACGAATCAGGTGATGGCCATTTATGAAATGGGTCCGTGGGCAACGGCGGTGGAATATGCGC
>JALQWE010000268.1 GCA_023258825.1 Planctomycetaceae bacterium
TCTGAATCAGCAAGAATTTCACGGCGGTTGACGCGTGGCATGGCAGAAGCTCCGAAGCGAGGATAGGGAGAGTTTAGCCGAGTATTTTAAACTGTCAAGGTGCATGGCACCTAGTGGGATTGAGGTGATGAAAGAAGGCCGCGGGAGCGGCCTTCTTTGGGTTGGGTTAACGGATGTCGAGGGCGTGAACGAGGAATGCCAGTTCATCGGAGGATTCTTCGATGATCTTGGCGGTTGGTTTGCCGGCGCCGTGGCCGGCGGAGGTTTCGATGCGGATCAGCGTAGGGGCGGTTCCGGATTGGCTGGCCTGCAGCTGGGCGGCGAATTTGAAGCTGTGTCCGGGCACCACTCGGTCATCGGTATCGGCCGTGGTGACCATGGTAGCCGGATACTGGACTCCGCCCTTCAGATTGTGGTAGGGCGAATACTTCAACAAGGCTGCGAATTCCTCCGGGTTATCAGCACTTCCGTAGTCATCTGTCCAGAAACGTCCTGCCGTGAAGCGGTGAAACCTGAGCATATCCATCACGCCGACACCGGGCAGACAGGCCCCAAACAGGTCTGGTCTCTGTGTCATGCAGGCACCGACGAGCAGTCCGCCGTTGCTGCGTCCCTGAATCGCAAGCCTGCGGCTGCTGGTGTACTTCTGTTCAATCAACCATTCAGCTGCAGAGATGAAGTCATCAAAGACATTTTGTTTCTGTAGCTTTGTCCCGGCTTTATGCCACGCTTCACCATATTCCCCGCCACCGCGAAGGTTCGCTACCGCGAGGATGCCGCCCATTTCCATCCAGGTCAGGCGACTGACGCTGAATGAGGGTGTGATCGAGATGTTAAATCCACCGTAGCCGTACAACAGCGTAGGGTTGGTTCCATCTCGTTTCAGGCCTTTTCGATGGCAGAGAAACATGGGGATTTTCGTGCCATCTTTGCTGGTGTAGAACACCTGCGAAGTTTCGTAGTCATCGGGGTTGAATCGAACATTGGCGCGGCGAAATTCCCTGCTTTCCCCGGTGATCATGTTGTATCGAAACGTTGTCGGGGGCAGAGCGAAACTGCTGAATGAATAGAAGGTGTCGGTATCAGATCGTCGCCCGTCAAATCCTGAGGCCGCACCGATGCCGGGGAATTCGACTTCGCGAACGAAGGTCCCATCCATGGCATGCAGCCGTACCTGCGTCTTCGCGTCTTTCAGATAATTGCAGACAAACATGTTGCCTACGACACCGACTCCTTCGAGAGTGTTCTCGGCCTGGGGAATAACTTCCTTCCAGTGTTCCCGACCGGGTTGCTGCAGATCAATAGCAATGACACGACGATTCGGGGCATCAAGATTGGTCTGGAAATACAGAATTTTTCCATCACTCTCGATGAATGAGTATTCGTTTTCAAAGTTGCTGATCAGTTCGAAGGGAAGCCCATAGGGCTCAGTCAGATCCTTAACCACGATTCGGTAGCGATCGTCCGTTCCAACCCAGACGGTGATGATCAGAAAGTGTCCGTCCTCCGACACACTCAGCTGAAACCCCCAGTCAGGATGATCTGGTCGTTCGTAGACCAGGACGTCTGCCGATTGGGGCGTTCCAATGCGATGGTAGTAGACCTTCATGTTGCTGTTGAGTGACTGGAACGCGGCGTCTTTTTCCGGTTCGGGGTACCGAGCATAAAAGAACCCGCGACTGTCCGGCGTCCATTCGGCCGCACTGAACTTGACCCAGCGAATTTCCTCATCCAGGACTTTGCCAGTTGCGATTTCCATCACCTTCCAGGTGTTCCAGTCGGACCCGGCTTCCTGAACGCCATAAGCCACATAGCGTCCATCATCGCTGAAGGCGTTTCCGGAAAGCGCGACAGTGCCGTCTTTGGACCAGGTGTTAGGATCGAGGAGTACTCGGGGTTCGCTGTCGAGGCTGTCCTGCATCCAGAGCACGTTCTGGTTTTGAAGTCCGTCGTTGCGAGAGAAGTAGTAACGACCACCCCGTTTGAATGGAGCACCGATTTTCTCGTAGTTCCAGAGTTCGGTCATGCGTTTCTGAATCGTGTCACGCTGCGGAATGGATTTCAGAAAGCCAAAGGTCAACTGATTCTGCTGGCCAACCCATTCGGCGACGTCCTTCGATGTCCGAACGTCATCTTCCAGCCAACGATAAGGATCTTCCACTTTGGTTCCGTGAAATTCGTCGACCTGGTCAACTGTTCTGGTCACTGGGTACACGAGATTTTTTTCCTGAGCACAAATGGAAAAACAGCCAGCCGTCAGGACCAGCAGCAGAGCCGTCAGTCCGGGAATTCGCAGCATCGTAGCTCTCCGGGAAGAGGAAGGGGCACAGAACGCCGATGCAGCCGAAAACGATGGGCCCATGAAGAAGGCCGGCTGCATGCCATCCGCAGGGTTACTATACCGGTTGCGGGCATTTTTTGCCTTCGCGGTCTTCAGAAAGCCGCCGAATTCCGGGCACAAGACAAACACTTCCCCGCTTGCCCTTGCCGCCAGCGTGGACATGCCGCTGAGAAGCGGATTGGAAACTTGACTTGAAATCCTACTGACGTGATTCCGAGGAACGCGGGCGTTGTTGTCCTATGAACGCTCAACAAACCATCCTGACAGAATCCGACGGCGGGCAGTACCGCTGTAAAACTCACCGTCCCATCATCTCGAGTGTGTTTCAGAGAGCGACTGGAACAGCCTCCGATTGCTTCCCTGAGAGCTGTCCGTTGATGGGTGTAATCAGAGTCCGGAACTGCTCAGAAAGCGAGTCCGCAATCACGCCCACCAATGCCTGAAACCCCTCGACACCTCTTTTTGTCTACCGCCACCACGTTTTTCAGATTACGATGTGAACGTCCGTGGATAACCCGCTGTTAACACAGTAGGCAGGATTGAGTGACATCGAGGAACTTTGCGAGGGATATTGATCACGATGAAATCAGGAATTCTGTCCGTATTCGTTGCCGTCGTGTTCTCCGGCACCTGCCCACACACGCTCCCTGCCGGAGACTGGCCGCAGTTTCTGGGCCCGGGAAGGAACGGTATTTCCTCTGAGTCCGGCCTGATCAATCCCATCCCGAAGGACGGACCGAAGGTTGTCTGGAGGACACCGCTGGGAACGGGTATGTCCGGCATCGCTGTCCATTCCGGTCTGGCCGTCACGATGTTCCAGACAGACACAGCGCAGTTCGTCGCAGGACTGGATGCTGAGTCCGGTAAGGAACAGTGGCGCACGTCGGTCGCACCAGCCTACGAGAATGCCATGGGCAATGGGCCTCGTGCGACACCCGCGATTGACGGCCGACAGATCGTGGCATTCACCGGTGAAGGAATTCTCGTCGCACTGGCACGCGACTCAGGAAAACTGCTGTGGTCGGTGAATGTCCCCGAGACCCTCGCCGGTGTGCCAGCAGAATACGGCGTCGCGTGCTCCCCGGTTCTCACTGAAAAAACCGTCATTGTTCAGTCCGGTACCACTCAGGCAGCCGTATCCGCATGGGACCGCAAAACAGGTAAGCTGATCTGGAAAGCGGGAAGCGGGAATGCCGGCTATTCTTCACCGATCCTTGCATCACTCGCCGGCGTCCCGCAACTTGTGGTGTTCGACGCCAGTGGCGTTTCCGGACTTGATCCGGATCTGGGGACAGAACTGTGGAACTATCCATTTCCCACCGAGTATGACTGCAACACTGCTAACCCCGTACAAGTCGGCGATCGACAGATTCTGGTTTCTGCCGGGGAGAATCATGGAGCGGTGATCCTCGAGATTCAGAAAACGGCATCAGGCCTGCAGGCGGAGCCTGTCTGGACATCTCTGGGTAAAGACAGTCAGTTGCGAGCCGAGTGGCAGACTCCAGTGATTCTGAATGACCACCTGTACGGTCTGGACAACAGTGGTAGTGCCGGGCCCATTACCAATCTGGTCTGCATTCGCCTGTCCGATCGCAAAACAGTCTGGCAGAAAACGCGATTTGGCAAGGGCAACCTGATCCTTGCTGACGGCCGGTTGTGGATTTCCACCATGAAGGGCGAATTGGTCGTTGTGGACGCAACTCCGGACGAATTCCGGGAAACTCATCGATCAACAGTCCTCGAAACGACGCGACAAGCCCCGTCACTCGCGAAGGGCTTTCTGTTCCTGCGAGATGACAAGGACGTGGTGTGCCTGGACGTACAAGGATCAGCCAGGGCTCGCTAGCCAGCGCAAGTGATTGTTGTATTAACCGTCAGGGGTGAACACAGGAAGCAGCGTGCCAGCGAGCCCTCCCGTTCTCCCATCAGACCGAATTACGTGCACCAAAGAAAGTCACCTGGATCGAGGATCATCTGACGGCTATGACACATCACGTACTTGATTGCACGGACTGTCGAACGGTTCTGAAAATCAGAGACCTGACGAATCCCATTCCACTGCACTGCCCACGCTGTGGCGAAGGCCTGGATGTCAGAAAGGCCACCCCCGCAGTTGCAAATCCACGTGAGGCGCACAGGAGAGCGGGAGCGGGTGGTGCAGGACAAACCGAGCCAGCGTCCGAAGCCAGCCGACCGACACGCTATGCCGGGAGAGGACCGCGGCAGTCAAACATCGGCGTGGTGACAAGTCTGGTCATCGTGGTGGCAGTTATGGCGTGCGTCGGCGCAGGGCTCTATGCCTCAGTTCGCTACTTCAGGTCCGGCAATGGTGCTCCTGGTCCCCAGTGGGCTCAGAGCAATGTCGGCCAACCGCCGTTTTCAAACCCCGGGGCGGTGGCGACGAACTCGGGCCCTGCACGCGGAATTCCGAAGGGCCCGTCGTCTGTCATGAACCCCTTCAACGCGCGGACAACAGCACCATCAGCAGCCCCTACGCGCAATGCAATGAATGAGTCAGACACCAACAGTCAGCCACCGGCCGCTGGCATTCAATCACCAGCCGGAATTCAATCCCCGGGTGGCAGGCCATCCCAGGGCGGGCCGCCGGACATGCCCTCATTTCCACGACCGCCCGGATTTCCTTCAGGCCCACGATTTCCAGTCCCCGGTGGTCCTGGATTTGGACGCCCCAATTTTCCCAATCCGGCTGGACCGCCTTCGGGGATCCCACGAGGGTTCGGGCAGATCCCTGCCGGTGCGGGACTCCCAATTGATATGCCCGGTGGCCCACCTCAGGCAGACAATCCTGTTGGGGAACCAGCGACGAACGCTCAACGGGACCTGTCTGTCCGCCCCGGCATAAACGAAGCCGGTCCCCAGTCCACAGTCGAAGAACTCCTGCGGTCCATCCGCAGCGGAGATGGGGGTCCGGGAATCTCCAGGTTGCTGGATCTGCTCGCGGCACATCAGGTTGAGCCGGATCGCCAGGCTGAAGTGCGTGAGGTCCTGAAGCCGCTGATGGCCAGCCCGCATGTCTTTGTGCGTAAATCGGCGACCGAGGGATTCTGTCAGTGGGCAGCCGCGGAAGACATTGAGGAACTGCGGAAAATCCTGGCCAACACAGATTCGCTCTACCTGTTCGCAAAGAAGAAAGCCATCGCCACGATTTCTCGTCTGAACGATGCGACACTTTATCCGGATTTGATCCGAGCGATCTCTGACCCCCCGTTAATGATGGATGCGACTACGGCTCTGTCTGAACAGGGGGCGGGGGTGGAGCAGGCAATTCTGGACGCATTTCCGATGGTGGAAGGCCCCTTGCCAAAGAACATGCTGCTCAAGGTTCTGCAGGACACTGGAAC
>JALQWE010000269.1 GCA_023258825.1 Planctomycetaceae bacterium
GGCCGTGAGGAGTGTGCGAGGGAACACCTGGGATTGAGGGGGAGAAGTTTTCCCTGGGGGCAGTGGTGCGAACCGGGGGGAAGTGCGTAGGGACGAGGTGATTGCGGCGATGTTTGTGCGGCCGGGCGCTGAAATTTTCTGGATTTGATTCGGAAAGTCGCGTGACTTTCGGTAGTCAGGGGGGCAGTACCCCGTTGAAATTGCGATGCAGGTCTTGCGGAGAGGGTCGGGTGAACTGGAAAAGAGAACCTGTCTGGTCCTGACTAGCGGAGTGTGCAAACGGAAAAGGCGGCTGGTAAGATCGCTGGCAGGGGTTCATTCCCGTCGGGGGTGAGTCGTCGAGCGGCATGAGATCTGATGAAAGGCTGGTCAGCGTCATCAGGCTGATAATGAGCTGTGCGGTGTGGAGGCGTGTCCCGGGCAGCGAAGGTGTGGTGATGTGGATGGTTCAGGGATGGCATGGAGTGCGTTGATACTGAGCGGCAGGAAGTGATCCGTTTGGTAATTCTTCCGGGGTGATGCATGTCGGGCGGAACAGAAAACCCATCAGAGGGTTATGGCGACACAGAGCTGACGGATCGCATGCTGGTGGCTCGTTTAAAAGACGGGGATGAGACAGCGGCGACGGAGTTGTATCGACGCTATGCGGGCCGCCTGCATGGGTTGGCGGACCGCCAGATGTCGGCGGGGATTCGCCGGACGCATGAACCGGACGACATTGTGCAGAGTGCCTTCCGGAGTTTGTTTCGGGGGGTATCGTCGGGATCCTACGACGCGCCGGCTGGGAATTCGCTGTGGAGCCTGCTGGCGGTGATCGCGATCCACAAAGTGCGTCGAAAGGTCTCGCGGGACCGAAGTGTGGCGGCCACCTCGTTTGTGCAGCATGACGACGAGCCATCGTCATCGCAGGAGATTGCCGGAACGATTTCTGAGCAGCAGTTTGAATGTTCGCTGGGGGAAGCGATTGAGTTCCTGCAACCGCTCGAACGAGAAATTGTGGCCATGCGTGTACAGGGGTTCACTGTTGAAGAGATAGGGGTACGAGTGGATCGGAGCTGTCGGACGGTTGAGCGGACGTTGCAGCGGATCCGCGAGAAGTTGTCGGAGAAGTTCATGGAAGACTGCGAAATCCCGGATTAGGAGACTTTTTTTGCTATCCCAGGGGGGATTTCAGGAATTCATGGCGGATTGTTTGGCGGGACTGGCCTTAGCGGGTTTGGTAGCGTAATTCGCGACAGGAGAAACCCACGCTGGTTTTCGGGTGGGTAGGTCAGGTGGAAGAGAGAACGGGCTGACTGCTGGGGGCACAGACGGCGGGTGGGTTTCGACTGTCTGTGGTGTGATAGATCAGCGGGGCCGGACGTTGGTGTTGGTGGATCGCGGAGAGCGTTCGGAGCGAGCGAACAACAGAAATCCAGATGAGATTGGCGAATCCGATGAAGGGTATTTCGTCAAAAGCGGTGGTGATTGACGATGCGATCGAGCAGTTTGAGCGGGAGTGGAGTGCTGCGCGTCCCGATCTGATTGAGGAGGTTGTGTCGACGGCTGGCCTGGGATCGGACAGCGAGTTGGTGGTTGAATTGATCCGGGTGGACATTGACCGTCGCTACGGGGCCGGTGTGGAC
Source organism: Planctomycetaceae bacterium (assembly GCA_023258825.1). Taxonomy (GTDB): domain Bacteria; phylum Planctomycetota; class Planctomycetia; order Planctomycetales; family Planctomycetaceae; genus SXXK01. The sequence goes on from JALQWE010000269.1 coordinate 1,626, forward strand.
GTCGAGTTATCCGGGTATTTGACGCGTTTTCCGTTCCTCCGCGAGATTCCTCAGAGTGTTGGCGCGATTTGTTTTGAGGATTACCGAGCCCGGAAGAGTCGTCGTCAATCGTGTCCGATTGGGCGTTGGTCGATGTTTCCCGGGGTGGATTCGCAGGGCTGGTTTCAGGAATTGCTCGCGGACACTCAGTTTTCCCGTGAGTCGCATCTGGCGGGCGAGTTTCCTTCGACGGCTTCTTTTCTGAGTTCTGAGGCGGGGTTTCGGGAAGCGGACGCGGCGGGGCCTGCGGGTGAGGTGCGTGGGGACCGGGTCGGGGATTTTGAGTTGGTTTCGTTGCTGGGTGAGGGGGCCTTCAGTCGGGTCTATCTGGCGCGGCAGGTTTCTCTGGGTCGGCGCTATGTGGCGGTCAAGGTTGTGGACCGCCCGATGCAGGAGCAGTTTCATCTGGCGCGACTGCAGCACACGGGGATTGTGCCGTTGTATTCCTGTCATGAGGTGCAGGGGCGCTGGGTTCTGTGCATGCCCTACAGTGGTGCCACCACGATGGCGCGCTGGCTGCGTGAAGTGCGTGTGCCCGGGGAGCGGACGGGAGCGAGTCTGAACTTTTCGGTGCGGGCAGCGCAGGAAAAGCTGGCCTGTGGCAGTCGTGAGGGGATTTCCGGCGCGGGCACGGTTGGCGAGGACTTAGCGCAGTCTTTGAAGCGATGGCATCAGGCGGCATCTCGTCCGCTGGAACAGTTATCGGGCTGGGACGCGGGACGGCTGGCGTTGTGGATGTTTTGTCGCATGGCCAGTGCCTTGTCGCATGCGCATCAGCGGGGGCTGGTGCATGGCGACCTGAAGCCGGCGAACGTGTTGATTCGTAACGACGGCGAGCCGGCGTTGATCGACTTCAATCTTTCGCAGAACACGGAGAAGCGTCCGAAGGTCTGGGTCGGAGGGACTTTGCCCTACATGTCGGCTGAGCAGTTGCGTCAGTTGAAATCGCAGACGACGGGGCCAGCGCGTCCGGAGTACGACATTCACGCGCTGGGCGTGATTATGTTTGAGATGCTGGAGGGGCGATTGCCATTTGTTGCGGCGGCTAGTTCATCGGCCGAGGATCTGGAAGCCGCACTGCGAAGTCATGAGACTGGACCTGTTTTCAGCAACACCGCGACATCGGAAGGTTTGCGGGCCATTCTTCAGTCCTGTTTATCCTCCAGGGTGGCTTCGGTGTACCCGACGGCGACAGAACTGCTGGTGGATCTGGAGCGTGAGGCTGCGAATCAGAGTTTGAAATATGCGACGGAACCCTGGTTTCGCAGTCGACTGCCAAAGATGGTGCGTCGCTATCCGCGGGCGATTTCGGCGGGGCTGATATCCGGCGTATCGATTGCCATCATAGGCAGTCTGGCGATGGGGTTATTGAACGCCCGGGAGCGGACGTTGCGGTTGCAGGCGCTGGAATCATTGCAGAACCTGCGAACGATGTCGGATCGTGCCTTCGGAGCCTTCACCTTCTCGAAGATGTTCGTGGAAGACCAGGCCGAACGGCGTCCGGAGATGATTCTGGCAGATTGCTTTCCGACGCTGAAGTCCGAAGGCGTTTCGAAGTTTGAGCAATCGTGGACGGGGTTTGTGGGACGCTTAAGTGACGAAGAGCGTTCTGAGGCGGAAGATCGTCTGCTGGGGCTGGGGCTGATTGCAAGTCTGGAGCTGTTACCTGAGAAAACTTTAGAACCAGAATCGGCCTCGGAGTTGACGGCATCTGGTACCGGGATGAAACAGGATCTGCAGGCCGTTTACGCCGTGCTGCCGGAGCGCGTCCGGGAGAGTGTTGCGGGACAGGTTCTGCGGCAGATTCTTGGCGAGGGTGGGAATGGGAGTGGCGGAACGGGGGCGGTGGGAGTTTCACAGAACGCCTTAGCTCAGCTGGAAACTGCGGCCACGGATGCCTATGGAAGGTTGTTTTACGCGGTCGGGCTGATGGAGCGTCACCAGCCTGAAAAGGCGCTGGATGTGCTGAGCCGGACATCGGTCGTGGAATCACTGGGGCCATTTTACTGGATGCTGCGTGGGCGTTGTCAGTATGAGTTATCGCAGTATCGGGAGGCAGTGGCGTCATTTTCGGCGGTATTGAGTCAGGCGGAAAATGTAGAAGCGGCCCGGATGATTCGGGGCTACGCGCTGATGCGGCAGGGGAAGTTTGCGGAAGCGGAAGCGGATTTTTCGGAAATGGTGCGTCGCAATCCCGAGCGTGTGGGGGGCTATGTGCAGCGTGCGGAGGCCCGGCAGAGGCTTGGCCGGAATGAGGAATCACTGGACGATTTGAACAAGGCTGTGGAACTGCAGCCGAAATCCAGTCGGATCCGACTGACTCGAATGCAGCTGCTGAAAAAGATGGAGCGTTTGGAGGAGGCTGAAGCGGATCTGGGGTATGTGATGCAGAACGAGCCGGTGACAGCGGAAGACTGGAATGCCCGGGCGTTGGCGCGACTGCCGTCAGCCCCTGAGGAGGCTCTGAAGGATCTGCAGGAAGCGGAGCGGCTGTTTGGGCCGGTGCCGGTGGTGTTGCAGAACATGTCACATGTGTTGTCGGAGCATCTGGAACGGGAATCGGAATCGATCGCGGTGCTGGATCGGCTGATTGAAAAGAGTCCGCGATATCAGAAGGCGTTGTCTGGTCGGGCGGTGTTGCATGGTCGAGCAGGCGATGTGGAGCGGGCGCAGCGGGACGTGGACACTCTGCTGGCATTGCCGGAGCCGAGGACTGCGCAGATCAACTTTCAGATCGCGTGTGCTCTGGCGTTGATTTCCAAAGACCAGCCACGGACTCAGCAGGAAGCCATGGTGTGGTTAGCGCGGGCGGTGGCGGGGGGTTATGGTGGAGACCTGCTGGACACGGACCCTGATCTTCAGGCGGTCCGGCATCTGACGGATTTCCAGATGATTCGTCGAACGGCGGGGATTCTGGCCGGGCGTAACCGTGCAAAGTGAGTCGTGCTGTGAGAAGGGTGAAGGTCTGGCATTCCGGGAGCAGGGAACGGCGTGAACGCAAACCGGGGAGGATTTTTCGCGGCCAGGACTACTGCAACGACTGAAGCAACGCGTCAGAGGTGCACTTTGTCGTCCGGGTGGGCGGCAGACCAGACAGTGCGACTTGCGGAACCCGGTGATGAGCATCCCTGGACGACGCCTGCGGCTGGAGTCTGGGAATTCCGGGTGAATTTGGTGTTTGCGCTCGCTGGCGTATTGGCCAGGGAGTAGCAGGATGCCGCAGTCCTGTAGCAATTTGCCGGGGATTGCAATTATTTCAGAATTTCCTGGCGGGCAACTCTGCGAAATTGGCCTGTAACTTCAATACGGGCCTGAGTCGTAGGATTCCGGAAGCGATTGGCACGCTTTTTGAATTCCCCGTGTGGGGAATGGATTTTTCGATCAGAGCCAGTGTTGAGGTGTATCATGTCTGCAGGTCGCCGTCGTCGTCAGGGGTTGAGAAAAGCGGTCTCCAGTCTTCAGGTTGGCGAGGTGCTGGAGCATCGCCAGCTGTTGACAAGTTATGGGAATGTCTGGGCGGACGCTCGAAGCCTGAGTGTCAGTTTTCCTTCTGATTCGACGCCGATTGGAGCGGAGAGCAACCAGCTGCGTGCGGTGCTCGATACCGCGGCGGCTCGTGGAGAGTGGCAGAAAGAGGCCTTGCGGGCAGTGCAGCAGTGGGCGGAAGTGGCCAACGTGAATATCGGGCTGGTGCCGGACCGTGGGGACGCCTTCGGTACGGTGGGACTGGCCAGCAACGATCCGCGATTTGGTGAGATTCGGATTGGCGCATTTCCTCAATCGCAGGTGGTGGCATCATCGGTTCCCAATCAGGTGAATGCCGGGACCTGGTCAGGCGACATTTTTCTGAACTCTGATACGCCGTGGTCCGTGGCTCAACAGCGTGGCAGTAAGCCGGCCGCGTCTGGTTCGGTCGACTTCTTTTCGGTCATGATGCATGAAGTGGGCAACTCACTGGGGCTCGTGGACAGTGCGAATACCAATGACGCTATGTCCACCAACTACTCGGGACCTAAAACAGGACTGTCGGCT
>JALQWE010000270.1 GCA_023258825.1 Planctomycetaceae bacterium
GCTGAGTGGTTTCGTCGAGCACGGCCTTGGGCGCACGGTCGGGCGTCCAGGAACCGGTCATCGTGACACCGGGGGGCAGCTTCAGACGGATTGTCGTCGCGGCGTTGAACGAGGGGTTCATCGAGTAGGTGTAGCAGTTTTCGGGCAGCGTCAGCGTGACCTGCAGTTCGGACTTGTCGGTTTCGACAGTCTTCAGTTTGGCGTCGACCACCACATCCATATCCAGGTTGCTGGTGTTACCGAACTGAAGGGGTAATTCCAGTTGTCCCGGGAGAAGATCCTGCGCGGCGAGGTGCGTATGGCAGCACGCCAGCAGGGAGGCGAGTACGAGACAAAGACGGACGGAATTCATGGGACAGCCTCGGTGTTCGGAATTTCATCTGAGACGAGGAGACGATTGTCGTTTGGGGTGGCCGCAGTCCGCGTGTCGGTAAGACATCGCGAGGGAACTGAAAGATGGCGTGAAGACTGCCCCGCCGTGACGCTTACCGACGGAGAGCGAATCAGGATGGGGCCGCCTGGCCGGGGGAATCCAGTTGGCAACTTTCAAATTTCGTCGCGATGACTGTGCTTGTTGGCGATCGGGACCACGACGCACGACAGAAAAGAATAGTCGATTGGCCCGGAAAAGGCTACGGCGGTCCCCCGAAAGCGGTGTTTTCGGGAAGTCTCAGTTGGGGCAGTACTGGAAGCGAGTGTGGGCGGTCTGCTGCCGTGAGGACGCTGGTTTTGGGGGCTGGGAAACAGTCCTGTGTCTGGCCAGAGGGCCGATCCGGGGCACGGGGGCGACGGCAAATGAGGAGAGATTTGCAGAAAACGAGCAAAAACCACCGGAAAGGGCAGCGATTCCGGAGAATGCGAAAGCCTTGCCGGATTGAAGGGTGGGTTGGCTGATTTGCTGGAAACCGGTTGGTTTCCCGGCGAATCCACGGACGGGAATTCCAGAGAAAAGCAAAAATTTGGAACTCTTTTTTTATGGCGTTTCGCACTGAACCTGCGATACTGAGGGTGCGAATGAGACTGAGTCTCAGGTTCAGTTCGCGGTGATTCAGCTTGAGAGTGAACCCTGTTGATGATTCTGACAGTGCTGTGATCCGGCGATCGGACGCACGGGATGAATGGAAATTGCAGATCTGAAACGGTGTTGGTGTTTTAGGCCGATTGTTGACTTTTTTTGCAATGGGCGGGCGTGGGCATGAAGACCTTGCGACTTGCAGACATCGATCCTGGTGCAACGGCGGTGGTTACGGAAGTGGCATCCGGCTACAGCATTTCGTCGCGGCTGATGGAGATGGGTTTCGTGCCGGGAGCGGTTGTGCAGGTGTTGCGCAGGGCTCCGTTTCGTGGTCCGGTGCAGTACCGGATCCAGGGTGTGTCGGTCACCATGCGTCCCGCAGATGCCTGCTGCGTTTCTGTAGAGACGCTCAGCGATGTGCACGATTCCTGCTGCTGTGAGAAGGCGAAAGCGGAGTCCCGACTGCGTGCGGAACTGGTGGGAAGTTAGTTGCTGAGCATAGTCATTCTGGCCAGTGGCTGACGCGGTCAACGCCCAACGATCCTGGCACAGTCCAAACGCCCCTCACCAATCTTCCTACCTTTGCGATCGTGTATTCCCTGTGAACGCAAGAAATCAACCTACATCGGGCGGCGGTCCGTGGCGAGTCGCCCTGATCGGGAACCCGAATACCGGCAAGAGTACTCTGTTTAACGCTCTGTCTGGACTGCGGGTTCGCACGGGAAACTACCCGGGCGTGACAGTTGAGCAGCGAATTGGCCGAGTGAACTGGGACGGCCACGAGGTTGAGCTGATCGACCTGCCGGGAACCTACAGTCTGTCGCCGCGATCACCTGATGAACTGGTGGCCGTGCAGGTGCTGACGGGGATGGATCGGGAACCGCCACCGGATCTTGTGATCTGCATCTGCAACGCAGCGGCTCTGGAGCGCAACTTGTACCTGGCGACTCAGGTGCTTGAATCCGGTCTGCCAGTGGTTGTGTGTTTGAACATGTGGGACGCGGTGCAGCAGTCCGGGCTGGCGATCGACTGTCAGGCGTTGTCGAAAAGTCTTGGGGTGCCGGTGGTGCCGACATCTGCAAGCCGTCGGGAGGGCTTGAAAGAGTTGCAGGCGGCGGCTGTCGGATTGTTGCGAGGCAATGGCGGTGTCGGTCTGTCCGGGCGTCCTGAAGTTCTGTCGGCGGAGATTCGCCGTGAGCTGTCGGTGTTGTCCGCCCACATGACGCGTCCCACTGCGGCGTCTGCGGGCACACGCGAGTTTCTGGCGAGCCGGGCCCTGCTGGATGAGGGGGGGGCGGTCGAGCGTCTGCTGGCCCAAGAAGAGGGTTCTGAGTTTGCCTTGCGGGTACGTGATTCCCGGCTGCGTTTGCGGCAGTTGGGGGTTGAGATTCCGGCTGCAGAGCCTGAGCAGCGATATCAATTCATCGGGCGTTTACTGGCATCCGTGCAAAGTCGCAGTGGAGCTCGACGGGCGGGCATTACGGATCGTCTGGATGCGGTGCTGACCCACAGTGTGCTTGGGCTGGTGATTTGCCTTGCGGTGTTGATGCTGGTGTTTTCCACGATCTACTGGTTCACCTCCCCGTTGAGTGACGCGGTGGAAGCGGGGCTCGGCATACTGACAGCCGGAATTGAAAGCGGCATGTCGCCCGGGCCGTTTCGAAGTTTGCTCACCGATGGCGTGATTGGCGGAGTCGGTTCGGTTCTTGTGTTTCTGCCGCAGATCAGCCTGTTGTTTTTCTTCATCGCTCTGCTGGAAGACTGCGGCTACATGGCACGCGCCGCTTTTATGATGGATCGTGTGATGTCCCTGCTGGGGCTCAGTGGTCGATCGTTTCTGCCGCTAATGTCCTCGTTTGCCTGTGCTGTACCGGGAATTATGGCAACGCGGGTGATTGAGAATCGGCGAGATCGATTTGTCACGATTCTGATTGCTCCATTGATGAGTTGTTCCGCGCGGTTGCCGGTGTATGTCCTGCTGATTGGCACATTCATTCCGGACGAGTATTACGCCGGGAACCTGATTCCGCTGCGGGGGCTGGTGCTGTTCCTCATGAGCACTCTGGGGCTGATGGTGGCGGTACCGGTGGCACTGCTGTTGCGAAGCACGATATTCCGTGGGGATTCATCACCTTTTCTGCTGGAACTGCCTGATTACCGAGTCCCTGCGTTGCGGGTGGTTTTGCTGCGGGTTTGGGAAAGTGCCGCGTCGTTTGTAACTCGGGCCGGAACTCTGATCTTCGCCACAAGCGTCCTGGTTTGGGCCGCGGGTTCATTTCCGGGCGACCAGACCGAACGCTATCGGCTCATCAGCCAGCTCGAGACGATTGATACGGGGACGGAAGAAAGTCAGTTGCAGTCGGTGTTGCTGGAGGAGCAATTGAACGCAGTCAACGCAGAATTACTGCGGGGAAGTGTGCTGGGACGAGCGGGGCAGGCGATTGAACCACTGTTCCGCCCGCTGGGTTGGGACTGGAAGATTGGAGTTGGCGTACTGGCTTCGTTTCCAGCGCGAGAAGTGATTATTGCGACGCTGGGAACGATCTACAGCCTGGGGGGCGACGTGGACGAAGAGGACGAAGGACTGCGGGGAGCTCTGATCGCGGCGACCTGGCCGGACGGGACGCCGGTGTTTAACGTGCCTGTCGCTCTTTCGATCATGGTGTTTTTTGCCCTGTGTGCTCAGTGTGTCTCGACGTTGATGGTGATTCGCCGCGAGACCAACAGTTGGTCGTGGCCAGTACTCTGCTTCGTCTACATGACGGCTCTGGCCTGGGTGGGCTCGTGGATCACGTATCAGGTCGGCATGCTGCTGTAGCGTAGAGGGTGCTGGCGAAGGGGAGAGGTTTCTGCCGGCTCAATCCACACGTTCCCCTCGACTGGCGCGGCCCATGGTGCGTCGGCAGGCCATGTCGATCCCGTGAACGACTTAAGACTCGCGTCGCGACGATCCCCGGTGTAGACTTTCGAGTGGCACTTTAAATCCGCCGGTGCATCGCTGCAGGCCGGAGAACGCTCTGTCACGTTGTGCATTCACCGGACGGTGGACACAGCGGGGATGCTGTGGTTGGTCGTCCTGAAAACATACAGGGTCGGGGAACGTATCCGTGAATCAACCTCTTTTTGACACAGATGGCGGACGTCGTCAGACCTCGGAAGCTCGGAGCAGCGAATCACGGCGTTCGATGTTGCGTGCCACGTTGGCGGCAGTGGCCGGGCTTCCGCTGGGGATCGGGAATGTCGCTGCGGCAGGAACAGAGGCCTCCGTGCGTGTGGGTGCGCATCATGCGCCGCGTGCGAAAAATGTGATTTTCTGTTTCATGGACGGTGGTCCCAGCCATGTGGATACGTTTGACTACAAGCCGGCATTGAAAAAGCATGAGGGCCAGAAGATCGGGGCCCGTTGGGTATCGCGAAAATCGCAGTCGGATGCAGCTCGTGTCTGGTTCGGCAGCCCGTGGAAGTTTCGGCAGCGAGGCGAATCCGGTCTGTGGGTCAGCGACCTGTTTCCGGAGCTGGCGAAGGTGGCCGACAAGTTGTGTGTCGTACGTTCGATGGTGGGCGAATTGCCACTGCACGGCCAGTCGAATCTGTTGCTGCACACCGGGCGAATTCTGGGGCAGGCCCCAAGTCTGGGCGCGTGGATTGCGTGGGGGCTGGGGACAGAAAACTCAAACCTGCCGGGCTATGTGTTGCTGAACAACGACTGGGTCCCCAACGGCGGACTGGAGAACTTTGGCAGTTCCTTTTTGCCGGCCAGTTATCAGGCGACAATGATGCGAGCGCGGGGGAACCCGGTGGACAACATCATTCCGGGCGACAGTGCCGAGCGACAGGAGCACAAACTGCGAGTGCTGAGCCAGGCGAATGCGCAGTATTCCGGCCGGACATCGCGGCCCGGGGTTGTCAATGCAGCAACGGCCAACTATCAGACCGCGGTGCGGATGCAGCGGACGGTACCGGAAATCGCGGACATCAGCCGGGAACCGGAACACCTGCAGCGACTGTATGGAATCGGTTCGGCCGATGAGCATCAGAACTATTATGCGTCGCAGGTTCTGCGTGCCAGAAGGTTGGTTGAGGCGGGCGTGCGATTTGTGGAAATCACCTGTCCGAGTTTTGATGGCAATAATTCCCCGTGGGATCAGCACAGTCATCTGGTGCAGAACCACGAGAAGAATGCGCGTGTGACGGAACAGGCGGTTGCTGCGCTGATTGTGGATCTGGAGCAGCGTGGTTTGCTGGATGAGACCATTGTGCTGTGGGCCGGAGAAATGGGACGGACTCCGCACACACCTGCGATTTCCGGAGTGGCTGGCCGGGATCACCATGTCAGTGGTTTTTCAATCTTTCTGGCCGGGGGGGGATTTCGCCCGGGAATGGCGTTCGGCGCGACGGATGAGTTTGGTGCGAACGCTGTTGAGCAACCGCTGACCGTTCATGATCTCCATGCCACTCTGCTGCATCAATTGGGGCTGGATCACGAGCAGTTGACGTATCGTCACGGGGGGCGTGATCAGCGATTGACCGACGTGCATGGGCGAGTCGTGGCTGAGATTCTCAGTTGAAGAACGACGCCTGAAGCCTGCGTGATTTGAGCGAGTTGCGAACTTCTGTGTTCGTGCGTTTTTGCGAGTGAAAACGAAAACGCGTTCCGCGCCGCC
>JALQWE010000026.1 GCA_023258825.1 Planctomycetaceae bacterium
AGATCGCATCCGTCAGACTGCGGATCTGTGCTCGCAAGGGAAGCAGGTAGTCTTCCTCGACCTTCTGGCTGACGGCGTCATTCCAGTGCGGCTGAACTTCCACCCACGCAGCTTCCAGTTTCCTCAATGCCTCTTCCAGTCGTGCACCGGGACTGACAAAATCCACACGCTTCATGGCCACATCCCTCCCCGTGTATCGCTTCCGCGCAATATCGCCACGCGTACTTCCATCGACAGCATGAATTAACCGCCCACACAGTCGCACCCACGGGGCACCACCCAAACTCAACTCTGAATTCCAGCCACGTCTTCCGAACCTGTCCCCCGAGTCAATTCCACAAGATTCTCCGGGATCGGCTGAACCGCCCCAGACCGGTTCACACAGGCTAGCACTGAAGTGGCTTCCGCAAGCAACTCATCACCTCGCATCAGGCGATAGCTATGCTCCAGCTTGGCCATCCCCGATTTGGTGATCTCCGTATGCAATGTCAGCAGGTCGTCATAACGCGCCGAACGACGGTAACGTACGTCCAGGCGAGCCACCACCAGAAATAAACCAAGTTCCTCCATCCGGCGATAATTGCCCCCCTGCGCTCGGAACAATTCCGTACGACCCATTTCAAAATAACACAGGTAGTTGGCATGATGCAGAAAGCCCATGGCGTCCGTCTCACTGTAACGAACCCGAATCTGCATCTCATGACTCTTCAGCATGTCTGTTTCTGACTCCACACTCTATTCCGAATCCCACTGAAAACGGGCGCATTCTCCGAAATCCTGATGATCATTGCGAGACCGAAGCAGACTTCATTGTTCCGCCGAACCCGCCTGCTGATGTCGTCGCCATTGAAGGTACAGGCGACGAGCCACGATCGGCATCAGCCCAAGGATCGTAAACAGCCCCAGCACTCGGAAATTGACGACACCAGTCACTCCCTGGTCGGCCAGCACCTTCAATGTTGGCATGCTGGCGCCAGCCGCCACGTACAAGGCCGTACCCGGCAGCATTCCCAACTGGCTGACCCACCAGAAGGTGAACACTCTCATCGGCGTCAGCCCCATCACGATGTTGATCACAAAAAATGGCAACAGTGGTACCAGCCGCAACAGAAACAAATATGAAGCACCGTCGCGTTCAAGAGCCGCTTCGATCTCCTTCAGCCGCTCCGCAAAACGCTCTCGCACTCGATCACGCAGTAAACGGCGACTGACCAGAAAGGCTGCTGTGGCACCGCTGGTGGACGCAAAGCTGGTCAGAATGAAGGCCGGCCAGAAGCCAAAAATCCAGCCAGCCGCCACGGTCATACCCGCTGCTGCTGGAACACTTGCGCCTGTGGCTGCTGTGTAAATCACAAACAGTGCCGAATAACTGGCGAGGCGATGCCCGCGACACCACGTCCGCACCGCCGTGTCATGCTCTGCCAGCCTCTGAAAACTCAGTTCATCACGAAAAAAATACAGAAGGACGCAGGCAATCGGAATCAATCCGATCAATGCCAGCCAGCGAAGTCCTGATAAGCGTCGAGTCGCTGTCAACGTCCTGTCCCAAACAAAGATTTCAATGCCAATTCCTGCATCAGGCCCCCATGACCTGTTCCACTGTCTGATGTTTACAATTTCGAGCCTACTCGACTTTTGTAAATCAGAACCCGACTCAGGAACCCTGGGCCGTCAAGGCGTCCATCGCCGCTGCACGCGTGGGATAAGGCACCCAGAAACAGTCGGCCTTTGTATTCTCCAGCAGCATCAGGGTTTTCAGCATCTCGCGCATGTTGTCGGTCAAATGACAAAGGACCGCCTGCCCGCCATTGGACCGAGCTTTCTTCGCCAGCCGAATCAGTATGCCCACAAAGGTGGAACCGAAGTAATCGAGTTTCGAAAAATCCACCAGCAAATGCTTCGTTTCCGGGAGACTCAACAGTCGGTAGGCTTCGTTATACGCGTTCCGAATGTCGTTGTCCCGGAATTCCATGAAGGGACCCTGAGCCATCACGACAAGAATGTCGCCCCGCTGCTCAAATTCGAAGACCTGCCTGACCTGACTCATCACCCGCCACTGCTTTCAATCTGATTGACCTCCGGGAAGCTGCCCAGGTCGGCCTGCGGCACACCCCGATTTCAGTTTCCAAGTCTACATCACAGGATTCGTTCGCAAAATGCCAGCCACACCGACGAAATGCAAGTTTTCCTCTCGTTTTGGCCTTTTGTACCCACGTCCCCGGTGCGGTGACACCGTTTCCCCGGCAACCTGCAAAAAATTGACGCTTTTCAGCCCGCACTGGCTCTACTTCCCGTTCGTCGGCACATCCACCAGGTGGATTCGCGTCCAGCGGCCTGACCAGTATCGCAACAGCATCAGAACCCCCGCCAGGACAATATTCGCGGATGACGCCAGCCAGAGCCCACTCAGGGTTGGATTCTCTGACTCCACAATCAGCCACGCCGGCAGGACCATCACCAGCCAACTGCACCCCAGGATCATCAGCATCGGATAAAGTGTGTCCCCTGCCCCGCGAAGCGCTGAAGAAAACACCACGGCTAACGCGTCGAAGACGGAATAGACGGCCACAAAGTTCAACAGCACATGCGCGTCCGCTGCCAGTCCCGCAATGTCCACACCTTCCCCATCCGAACGGTCCGCAAAAAAGAAAAACGGCCACAACGCCTGCTGGGGAAAGGCGATCAACAGTGCTCCAGTCAACCCCGTCCACGTCAGCCCCAGTATCACGGCATTGCGAGTCGTCCGACGCGCCCAGTCAGTACGCCCCGAACCCAGGTGATGTCCCACCAGCGTCTGAATGGCAGTGCCAAATCCCAGCAGCGGAACGAAAATCAAGCCGTTCACGCTGAAGGCCAGATTTGTCGCCGCCAATGCTGTGCTGCTCAATCGCCCCACCAGCATCAGAAATGCGGTGAAGCCGGAGTTGTCCACAAAAAAGTGCAGGCCACTCGGAATTCCAAATCGAACAAACTGCCGCAGTAAATTTCGGTCCACACCGCACGACTCCCACAGCGGCAGGCTTAGGCGTCGACATTCCCGAACCAGTAACACTCCGTAAATCAGCAACTCCACACACCGCGCGGCAACCGTGGCCAGCGCGGCCCCCCGAATCCCCAACTCCGGAATCGGGCCAATCCCATACACCAGCAAATAGTCCATTCCGAAATTCAGTGATACCGCCACCAGACTGATCAACATCACAATCGATGTCTTCCGCCGCCCACTGAAGAAACAACTCAGCGCCGTCGACACAAACAAAATCGGGCAACCTGCACACAACGTATTGAAGTACTGCGCTTCATACTCCACCACGACCGGCGGATGCCCCGTATAGGCCAGCAATGTCCGCGTCCACGGAATGCAGAACAACAACATTGTGCCCGTAAATAAGGCCAGCCAGATCGCCTGCCAGAGCGATGACATCATCCGCTCTGTTCGCCCCGCACCTTCGTATTGCGAAAGAAATGTGTTGGCGTAAAGCACTGTTCCCAGCGGTATGCAGATCACTGTCCAGTGCAGCATCGAAGCCGGTGTGACAGCCGCCAGAGCCTCTTCCGAACACCCCGCAAGGATGATTCTGTCCGCGGCATTCATCAGTGACTGCGAACCCGCACTGACCATCAGCGGTAACGCAACACGCAGCAACTCCCACATGCTCCCCGCGTCCGCTGCTCCGGATTCCTGCGGCCGCTCACTCCCACTGTCACTCGCTGTCGTCATCTGCGACTCCCGGTGCGCCCGGACGTCGTCAACCCGTCCATGAACACACCATGCCCCCCGTGTTTTGCTCAATGGCGAACGCGACCACGCCGCACTCTGACTCCCCTTGAGGTCAGCTACGCCGCTCCCCGTCCACTTCCAGCCGACTTAATCGCGCTGCCGTTGACATACGAATCAGCAGAATCCCGGCACGCATCAGCCCCAATGCCGCAAACATCACCACGGAGGCCTCGACGATCTTCGGCTCCCGCGTATTCATGGCGAGGCCCAGACCCATTCGCAGGATCACGAGCGATCCACCGATCATCCCCCAGCCCGCTAATTCCCGCACCCAGAAGAACATCGCCCTGACCCCTTCGTTGCCCCATCATCCGCCCGCAAAAGGCTTTTCCGCCGTTCGCCGCGCAGAACTTATCACCCGCGACCAGTATTTTTGCAGATTTCCGCCGCGACTGCTATGCCGCCAATTCCGGCTGCCCCAGCATCCGTATGAAGCGTCTCGACGACCGCACGAACTTTCCCCCGCAACGCACTCACGGAATCCAGGTGTCCATTTCGCCCGGATCACTCACGATTTGGCTGTGCCCCGAGCCGGATTCTTCCATGCCCACGTGTCGTCTTCCCTGAGTCGCAGGTAACTCTGATAACGTACCGTCGAAATCAGCCCGCTCTCAACCGCCATCTTCACACCACAATGGTCCTCATGAATGTGAGTGCAGTTGGGAAACCGACAGTAGGAAATGAACGGACGAAACTCAATGTAGTATCCGTCGACTTCCTCAAGCGATATGTTCCAGAGCTCAAACTGACGGATCCCCGGAGTATCACAGACCCAGCCGCCCAGCGATAAGGGAACAAGCCGCGCCCGACGTGTCGTATGAGTCCCTTTGTGCGTCCAGTCACTCACATCTGCCGTCGCCAACCCCAGCTCCGGATCAATCGCGTTCAACAACGAAGACTTGCCGACGCCGCTCTGACCACTCACCGCCGTCTGCCGTCCTCGCAACAAGTCACGCAGCCGGCCAATCCCCTCACCTGTTCGGGTGCTGGCCAGAACCACGGTGTAGCCCGCACGCCCGAACGCCCGGATATTCGGCAACAAACTCGTCGGGTCAATCAGGTCCGATTTGCTGATGCAGATCAATGGCAGGATTCCCCGTTCCTCTGCACACACAAGGTATCTGTCCACCAGCTGCGGTCGAAACTCCGGATCCGCCGCTGACGTGACAATCAACACCTGATCGATGTTCGCGACAAGGATGTGCTCCCGCCCCTGACTGCCTCGAGACAGAATTCCATGGCGAGGCTCCACGCGCTCGATCACACCCTGAGTCGCGTCGCCTTCCTGACGAAACAACACCCTGTCCCCTGTGACCACCACATTTCTGGCGTCTCGGGCCAGCGAACGCAGTACTCCCCGCACCGAACACGAATACTCCACTCCCGTCTGCTCGCATCGCACGATAATGTGCAACCCGATAAAACTCGTGACCCGACCACGCAGACACGTGGTCTCGTCCACGTCCCGCAGCAGTTGGTCCCCCTCCACGCGAATCCCGACCATCGTGCGACGTCGGAACAAATCTCCCCGCGCTGTCACCCGCTCTGTCTGGTTCACATCCGCAGCGTTCTCCTGATCGCTGAGCAGATCATGAGTCAGATTCTGCTGCCGAGCACGTGACTGCTTGTTTCGACGCAGGTCTACACGCACTTTGCTGCCGTGGTGCTTCGGCCGGTGATGCTTACGCCCTTTGTCCGCCATTCACTCCCTCGTCTCCTGTACGGCGTCCGTCAGGCAAAGTTTCACTTTTCTGAAACGGCTCTCTGCCAACGCAGAAGGATCTGAACGCAAGCCGACGAATGCCCCCCGATCCCTCACAGAATCGCCGATCCCTTCACCTCGATGCCCTTCAGCCGCATCTTCAACTCCTCAACGTTCGGAGAAATTTCAAACGCAGCTTCCCGGCTGATCATCTCGCGATTCACGAAGTCATAAAGGCTGTCATTGAATAACTGCATGCCTTCCGTCTTGCCAATTCGAATCGCCGCCCAGAGCTTTTCGTCCATCTCTTCCATCACCAGCTTACGTACCGTGGGATTGAAACTCATGATCTCCACAATCGGTACTCGTGGAGGTACGTCGACCAGCGTTTTCAACAGCTTCTGACCCACAATGCACTTCATGTTCATGGCAATACTCGCTCGAATTGCCTTGTGCATGTCGAACGGGAACAAGTCCAGAATACGCGAGATTGTTCCAGGAGCCCCCGGGGCGTGAATGGTTCCAAATACCAGGTGCCCCGTCTCGGCCGCATGAATGGCCGTTTCGAAGGTCTCGCGGTCACGCATCTCGCCCACCAGCATAATGTCGGGGTCTTCACGCACCGCATGCTTCATCGCGATATGAAAGTCAATCACGTCCTGACCAATTTCCCGCTGATTGATCAGGCACTTGTCCGATGTGTAGATGAACTCAATCGGGTCCTCAATCGTCAGAATGTGCTTGTTCATGTTGCGGTTGATCCAGTCCAGCATCGAGGCAATCGTCGTACTCTTGCCCGATCCTGTCACGCCCGCCAGCAACACCATCCCCTGGTCATATTTACAGTGATCCACCATGCAGGGCGGCAGAAACAGCTTTTCAAACGGCGGAATGGATCGCTCAATCTTTCGAGCCACCATGCCGACTTTTCCTAATTGAGTCAGCAGGTTCACGCGAAATCGCCACGGCTCGTTGTCTGCCGTCACCACCTTCGAAAAGTCAGCACCCCCATTCATATGGAAGATGTCCAGGTTGCGCTGGTCCATCATCGGGAATGTCAGCTCAATCATCTGACTTTCCCCAAGCGGCGGCATCTCCAGTTCCCGCAGCCCACCCCGAATGCGGAAAATCGGTGGCCGCCCAACCTGAAGATGAATGTCCGAACACTTGTGCTTGACCGCGAGTCGAAAAATCTTGTCGATCTCAAGCTCTTTACGCGGATCAAACGTGGACTTTTTCCAGTCTGCAATCAAAACCATGTTGCGGGATTCCAGTGATTAAAATGAAGTCTTTGTCCGCTGCACCCGTGCCGCCGTCGTCTACAATCGATCACCTGACTGCTTTCTGATCGGCAGACCAGTCGCAAGGCTCCGAAATCACACCCAATTTTCGCCGGTTGCCCGCCCTTCGCCAACTGTTTTCGGGGCAAAATCCGCCGTTAACCTCCGGTTTCTGCAGCAGTTCGCTCAGTTGCAGCAACCCAGAACTGCTCAGACCGCCGTGGCTGCATGCCCGGTCAGCTGCCGACAATTCCCCCGTGGACAGCACCATCCGGCTTCGAACCGATCGGCAACATGATGGAAAACCGAGTTCCCTTGCCCGGTTCACTCTCACACACAATCTGCCCATGATGCGCCTCCACGATCCGACGCACGGTCGGCAACCCCAGACCACTGCCGCCCGATCGCGTTGAAAAGAACGCCTGAAACATTCGGCTCCGCGTCTTCTCATCCATCCCCTTGCCCGTGTCAATGACTTCCAGCAGCACCACGTCGCCACGAACTCTTGTCAACAGGTCCACTGAACCACCGTCCGGCATCGCTTCAATCGCGTTGCGACACAGATTGACCAGCGCCTGACGCATCAACGCCTTATCAATCATCACCAGCGGCAAGTCGCTGTCCAGATGAGTCCTTAACTCGACTTCCATACTACCAGCCTGCGGCTCGAGGAATTCGACGTAGTCGGATACCACATCATTCAGATTCCCTTCCTCCAATCGCAGTTCCCCTGCCCGCGCAAACTGCAGAAATGCGTTCAGAATATCTTCCAGATTGCGACACTCCACCTGCAGACTCGCAATCCGTCGTATCATTCGCCGAGCCCGCGGTGTCTCGTCCCCTTCCAGATCCTCAGCCAGTAATTCCAGATTCATTCCAATTGTGGAGAGCGGGTTGCGGATCTCATGGGCCAGCCCACCAGCAAGCGTCGCCAGTTCCGTGTTCTGAGCCCGCAGGAATTCACGCTCCTGCTGCTCCGATGGACTTTCCATTTCCCACCCTCCACAACTGCCTGACACTCCGCCTCTGCCGCCAACCACTGAAATCCACTCATCACGACATAAAAAGAGCCCGACGGAGATGACTTCCGCCGGGCTCTGGTGTCATGACTGCGAACTATTCCTTTTCGTCTGCGTCGTCTGACTTGCGTGCTGCCAGAACTGCCTTGCGCGACAATTTCACGCGGTTCTGATCGTCCACAGCAATCACCTTCACTTCAAAGGTGTCGCCAATCTTGCACACGTCCGTGACGCTCTTAACGAAACCGTCCGACAATTCACTGATGTGGCACAGTCCGTCTTTTCCGGGAGCAATCTCGATGAATGCTCCGAATTCCTTGATCGACGTGACTTTACCCATGTAAATTCGACCCGGCTGGATCTCTTCACACAACGCTTCCACGCGTGCCAGAGCCATGTCAGCTGACTGCGCATTGACGGCGGAAATCGTTACCGTGCCGTCTTCCGCGATGTCGATCATCGCACCAGACTCTTCCTGAATCGCACGAATGGTCTTGCCACCCGGGCCAATCAGCAGACCAATCTTCTCCGGATTGATCGACGTCTGAACCAGCTTGGGGGCATGCGAAGACACTTCCGTGCGAGGACGACGAATCGTGGTCAACATCTGACGCAACAGTTCCTTGCGAGCTCGCAGGGCCTGTTCCAGCGTGTTGCGGATGATCTCTTCACTGATCCCCGCAATTTTCAGGTCCAGCTGAATCCCCGTGACTCCACGTCCCGTACCAGCCACTTTGAAGTCCATGTCCCCAAAGTGATCCTCGTCGCCCATGATGTCCGTCAACAGCGTGTATCGGCTGCCTTCGTCCACCAGTCCAATGCTGATGCCAGCCACCGGCTGAAGAATCGGCACACCAGCGTCCATCAGTGCCAGAGTCGCACTGCAAACAGACGCCATCGAGCTGCTGCCATTCGATTCCAGAATGTCAGAAATCAGACGGATCGTGTACGGGAACTTATCAGACGGAGGAATCACCGGAGCAACAGAACGCTCCGCCAGACATCCATGTCCAATCTCCCGACGCCCAGGACCACGCACCGGCTTGCATTCACCCACCGAGAACGATGGGAAGTAGTAATGCAGCATAAATCGCGAGGCCTGCTCACCAAACAGCCCGTCCGTCTTCTGCTGATCCCGAGTCGTTCCCAGAGTTGCGGTTGCCAGTGACTGAGTCTCACCGCGTGTGAACAATGCTGACCCGTGAACTCGTGGCAGCAGACCAACTGTGGTGCTGACCGGACGAAGATCAGTCGTCTGAC
The DNA here is from genome assembly GCA_023258825.1 of Planctomycetaceae bacterium. GTDB lineage: Bacteria > Planctomycetota > Planctomycetia > Planctomycetales > Planctomycetaceae > SXXK01. The sequence continues at coordinate 9,043 of JALQWE010000026.1, forward strand.
GGCCGTCAATACGACGTCCTGCCAGAATCTGATCTCGAACCACTCGCTCTTCAAGGTCATGGAATGCTTCAGCAAACTGCGCCTTCGTCAGGCCGTCAGCCGTGACTTCCACGTCCCCGGGAAAATACTTCGCGGCCAGAGCCTTCTTCAGCTCACGCACCCGCTCCGCACGCTCCTGCTTCATCTTCGTCGTCTTGGCGTCCGTCAGACGATCGTAGGCTTCCGCTTTCAACACCGCGTAAAACGGATTCGCCGGCGCATCTGCAATCACCACTGGTGGCAACTCAGCCTGACGCACCAGCTCCAACTGCAGCTTGCACAACGTCTGGATGTGCTGATGAGCGAACATGATGGCGTCGCCCATTTCCTTCTCCGGGATCTGATTCCCGAAGCCTTCGATCATCAATACAGCGTCCCGGGATCCTGCCACAATCAGGTCCAGCTTGCTGGTCTTCATCTGCTCCACTGTGGGCATCAGAATCAACTGCTCGCCTTCCATCCCCACTCGCACGGCCGCAATCGGTCCACGGAACGGCAGTCCGGACACCATCAGTGCGGCACTGGCTGCCGTGATGCTGAGCACATCCGGATCGTTTTCGCCATCACAGGACATCACATTGGACAGAATCTGCACTTCGTCCCGGAATCCCTTTGGAAACAGCGGGCGAATCGGTCGGTCCGTCAGCCGACTGGTCAGAATTTCACGAGTCGTCGGGCGGCCCTCACGCTTGAGGTATCCACCGGAAAATCGGCCCGCTGCAGCCAAACGCTCTCGGTAATCCACAGTCAGTGGGAAAAAGTCTGTACCCGGACGAGATGGTCCGGATTGCGACGCCACAAACACACTGGTTTCACCGTACTGTACCAACACAGCACCGGACGCCTGCTTGGCCAATTCCCCTGTGCTGATACTGAACTTCCGACCTGCAAACTCGGTCTCAACTACAACTTTCTTCACAACGCTTCCTTACCCGGACCAGCCGGCATACGACACGCCGCCGTGACAGGACCTTGAAGCGAATTCTCTGCTCTTGCAGCAACTTCACGACATCAGGAAAGCATGCAGCAGCGGTTCTTTCGCCCGCCGGACTTTCTGTGAAACACCCAGGGGACAGCGTCCTCCTCAACGGCGTTTTCAACCCACCTGCAATTTCCGACAACTCAAAGTCACCACAGGATGCGGCAATCCGCTACGAACCTGCGGCAGCAACCAGACAAACCTTAACCAACCTCAAACGACTTCACACACACCAACACGACCACGTCACAACTCTCCGTCAGCCACCGATCAGACTGTCACCCGCAATCAGAGGCCACTCCGAGCCCATCACTGGACCCACTCTACAGACTCACGCTGACGTTTCCACGAGTCTGACAACACGTCCAAATCAACCACGAACAGTTGACCTTGACCACGCACGATCTCTCATCCGACGCCCGCAATCGCCTTCTGTAGCCAAGCCTGCAGACAGATCCCCGCCCGCACACCTGCCAAACCGACCACAACCAAACACCCGCCTCCGACAGATTCGCTCCGTCACTTCCCAGCGGACACCGCCTGCGTTACAGCCGTCCTATCCACCAAAGCCGTACGCCACTTCAGCAGTCCCGGTTGAGACGCCTTGCCCCAACCTTCCGTCACGACTCTCATCCAGCGTTCCAGATCAGTGCAGGACACCGACCGGTTCACCATTCACACACCCTCGGCAGGACACCGCACGGACATTCGCCGATCACGAAAAAAACCGTTCGCCCCGGCCTCCGGTACGTGACACACCGAAGTTCACATTCAATCCGACACTTCCCCGCCGTTTTTTTATCCGCAACAAATCAAAAGGGCGTCGCAGTTGTGGTGCGACGCCCGGTCGATCACTTTCGAATGTTCAGGCGGGCAATGATCGCCTGATACTTCTCTACACTGCCACGCTTCAAATAATCCAACAATTGACGGCGACGGCTGACCTTGCTGAGCAAACCGCGACGACCCGAGTAGTCTTTCGGGTGAGTCTGCAGATGTTCGGTCACCGCCTGAATTTCCGCAGTCAACACCGCAATCTGCACTTCCGGTGAACCTGTGTCACCCGGCTTTGTTGCAAACTCGGCGATAATGCTGTGCCTGTGTTCCTGACTAATCGACATCTTGCTTTCCTGTACTGCCTGCCCCGACCGTCGGGTACACCACCGCCAGAATCTACGCCCCGGCAAGGCAATGCCCTGTAACGACAAAATTCGAGGTTTCCAGAAGAATGTACCGGGACACGTTGCCCCGGAGTCACTGAAGTTTACCCGGAAGGAGGTACGGTTTCAATCCCGATGGCTGTTCGGGATAAGGGGATTCGGAATTGAGCCCCATTCCGCTTTTTAACACCATCACGCAAAAGTTACTCCATGTGAGTTGCTTCAACCTTGCTGTCTTTCCTGGACCTTCTGTCTTTTCAAAGGGGCCTCAGGGCCGCTGACCCTGATAGACCCCCGATGACGTTCAGCCCAACATCGACCACCGGGCCACATCAGCCGGCTCCGGTGGGATTCCATGCCGTCCAATCAAACCAATTCAACACAAGCTTTCCACACGTCCCGAGCTCACTGGGCTGAGGTCAACTGCAGCAGCGGCCGCAGCAACTGTCGCCGTGCTTCAACAACGCCGCTGGCCGCCTCAACCGCCTGCTCTGCCGTGGAAACCTGCCCCTGCATTTCTTTCAATCGGCTCTCCAAAGGTGCAATCTCAGCGGCAATCGCCTTAACCTTCTCTTCGGATGCCACCATCGCTACTCGTGACTCTTCCACACTTCGCCCTGCCGCGTCCAGCTCCGCTTTCATCGTCTCAAGCTGCTTTCCAAACGCAGCGATCTGCTCCGTCATCACCGGCAGCGACTTCTCCTGGCGGTCCACAACCGCCGCCAGATGCTCCGTGCTCGTCTTGATCTCAGCGTTGTCGGGCAGCAGAGTCAACGCTGCTTTCGCCTGCTCCAGTGCAGCCTTCAGCGTCGGGACCGCGTTCTGTGTGCGAGTCATCAGGTCCTGCTGAGCAACCATCTGGCCATTCGTAGTGACCATCGCTGCATGCACCTCTTCCACCTTCACCGTCATGGCCGTCATCAAGGCCTGGGATTCTTCCATCGCTTTCGCCGATGCTGCCATCAGGGCCTGCTTCTCTTCCAGTTCCGCCTGTGCCTGCAGCGAAGCCAGTTGCACTTCATCTCGCGCTTTTCGTGCTGCTTCAAGAGCCAGCATCTCGTTGCGTAACTCAATATAGTTCTGCCAACGCTCCACAAGCCCCGTCACTCGGGTTGCTTCCCCCTGCGCCGCTAATAACAACTGCTCTTTTTCCGCCGCGGCTTTCTCGTAAGGTGCCAATGCCGTCGTCTCTGCGTCCAGCGCCGCTTTCGCAGCGACCAGACCCTGCTCGTCCGTTGCCAGCGTCTTTTTATGGACTTCCAGATCGCCAGCAATCTTTACGACGGCTGCCTTCGCAACGACCAATTCTTCCTCTTTCCCCTTCAGTTCACCTTCTCGCGCAACGACCTGGGCCTGCAACTGCTCGACCACTTTCTTCAACTCTTCATCCGTTGTGGTCAGGGCAGAGGCTTCAGCGGCCTTACCAGCCGCAGCTTTTAATTCCGGAATGGCTTTCTGCAGCACGGCCAACTTTTCAGTCAACTCTTTTTCCCGTGCCTGCTCGGTGGTCAGTTTCTGAGTCTCTGCGGTGACCATAGCTGCCTGCTCCACCTGTTTCTTCTCAGCCGCCTGCCAGACAACTGTGGCCGCGTTGACCTTTTCCTGCTGTGTTTTCAACGCCGCAATTGCCGCGTCACGCTCGGATGCCGCGACGCCAGCCTTTTCGGCCGCGGGAGCTACCAGCGCCTGAGCCTGCGCCAAACGCTCTTCAAGTGTCGGAGGATTCGTGGTCAGGTTTCCAAGACGAGTGCCATCAGCGGAGTTCCACACTCGGATCTCACCCGTCCAATCACCTGCAATCACCCGGTCTGTTTCGTCACAGTGTGACGCCTGCAACGCAAGGTCGTTGAAGGCTTCAAATCCGCGGATCGCTCCACCGTTCGCATCCCAGACCTTGGCCGTCTTGTCCCGACCAGACGATACAATTCTGCCGTCCCGACAGAACTCCACAGAGAACACACCACCGCCGTGGGCTCCCCACGACTTGATCTGTCCACCGTTTTCCATTTCCCAGAGTCGAATCGTGGTGTCTTCGCTGCCTGAGGCAAGCACGTTGCCGTCGATACGCCAGGAAACCGAGTACACGGGACCCGTGTGACCCGTCAACGTCAGATACTCCCGCCCCGTTTGGGCTTCCCAGACAAGCAGTCCACCACTGCGGTCCGAAGTCGCCAGCAGAACCCCATCCGGACTGAATTCCAGAGAGTAAATCCAGTCGGTGTGCTTGCGACACTCGTATGCCAACTCACCCGTTGCCGTACTGTACACACGCACGATCTTCTGAGGCCCCCCGAGGGCGATCAGCGATTGATCCGCACTGATGTCGGCCGCCAGTACCTCGTCCAGCTCATCACCAGCCGTCATGACCCGTTCACCCGTGCGAACGTCCCACACGACGCACAAGCCCTTTGAGGCTCCCCGACCGCCGCCAGCCAGCAACAAGCTCCCGTTGCGGCTGAATTTCAGCACGCGGGGACGTCCTTCCGGAAACGGCAGAACTCCAAGGGCTTCCATCGTTTCTGAATGGTACAGAACGACTTGCTTCTGGCCCGCCACCGCGATCAGTTTTGACCAGGGATTCGTGGCAATCGCGGATACTGCGGTCGTTGCGGTCGTTTTTACCACCGGCTGCAGATTCAGCACGTCCGGCATTGGTGCCGGACCTTCCGGTCGAGCCCCCGCAGAAACGGAGCTCATCGCCACGTTGTTTTTCTTTTTCAACACCACTTTGCTGGAGGCTGTTTCAGGAGCACCCGCTTCAATCCACTTCCGCAGCAGCTCAATCTCCGCCTCAGGGATCTTGTCCGAGTTGGGCGGCATGTACGGCTCGCTGGAGTGCGAAACAAGACCAAACAGGTAGCTGGCGCCAGAATCCCCGGGTTCAATGGAAGCCCCGGACGCACCACCCTGCATCATGGCCGTGTAGGATGACAAATCCAGGTCTGAGCTCTTTTTGTTGGTGTTATGACACGACAGGCAGCGATCACGGAAAATCGGCTTGATGTGGTCTTCAAACGTAACTTTGTCCTGAGCGATGCCCTGGCTGCTGAAAAACTGCAGCGCCGAAATCGCAACTCCCGCGGCAAATGACTTCCATTGCGTCATGACGTTCTCCACACCTGCAAAAACTACTGCGGGCTGATTCTCACCCGCCCTTGAGCGCACCAACAAATGTCACCATCGAATGCTGTGTTCTTCGGCAAAGTCTGCCGAGTTGCAGAAGGCCGCACACAGACCGCACACCGAAAATCCTGCCAATCTTACCCGAATTACACCGCACAATTGCTGCAATCGTTGTAACCGGCCCCTTCCACCCCGAAAAAGCCCGACAGTCTCCTGTCGGGCTCTCATTCCATCTGTCATCTTCTCAGTGATTAAACAGAAACTCACGCGAATTCAACAGTGACCAGAAGATGTCTTCCAGGGCCTCCTGTGCATTCTGCTGCTCACTGACAATCGCAACCAGAGATTCCACTTCCTTATCCGTCGGCCGACGACTGAAACAACGCAGGTACATCTCAGTGACGATTTCCGCCGGCGTCCTGCCCTCCTTCAGTCGCAGTGGCACCAGTCCACCCTGCTGAATCTTCGCGTTGGAGGTGTCTCCGTTGATCAGGTGCAGTGCCTGAGACAGATTCGGTTCCATCTTCACTTCGCACGAACACACTGACTCACGCTTCGCTCGGCCAAAGGTCGTCAGGAAGTAGGTCGCTGTGTTGCCATCCGCGATTTGCACAGCTCGCGCCCCCGTCGGCAGGCCCGGAAACTTGTCCTGCGTCGCCGTGACAATACTGATGCAGTCCAGCAGTACCTCGGCACGAATTCGTCGCAGCTCAGCATGGGCGAAGTTCTTGTGGTCCGTTTCGTTGCTGGGGTTTGTCTTCGTGGACAACTGATACGTCCGCGATGTGCAGATGTCACGCACCAGCTTGCGGAAGTCGTAGTTGTAGTCCGTGAAACGACGTCCCAGTTCATCCAGCAGCTCGCCGTTGACTGGCGGATTGCTGACACGCACGTCGTCCACTTCCTGAATGATCCCACGTCCGAAGAAATGAGCCCACACAATGTTGGCAAGGTTCTTTGCGAAGAACGGGTTCTCAGAAGATGCGAGCCAGTTGGCCATCACTTCCCGACGATCACGACCCGCCAGATCCGGTTCTACACCACCAAGGAACTTTGGTTTCATCACCCGGCCGCCGACAAGATGTGTAACCTCGCCACCACCCGAGTTGAAAATGATGGTTTCGCGAGGATCTTCACCCTGCTTACGCCCGATCTGCGAAAAGAACGCGGCAAAGCCGTAATAGTCATCCATCGTCCAGCGGTCAAACGGGTGGTTGTGGCACTGTGCACACTGAATTCGCATGCCCATGAACACCTGAGCTACGTTCTCAGCAACCTTCAGCGTTTCCGTTTCCGTCTGGTAGTAGTTTGTGGCTGGATTGGAGAATGAACCTCCACGAGCCCCCAGCAGTTCCTGCACCATCTTGTCCGTCGGTGTGTTGCTGGCAATCTTTTCCTTCAGCCAGTTGTAGTAGGCCAGCATCGGCTTCTTTTCGACCCGGTTCGCAATCGTGCGAACCTGCAGCAGTTCGGCCCATTTCATGACCCAGATGTCGACAAACTCTTTGCGGCCCAGCAGATCGTCAACCACCTTATCACGCTTGTTGACGTCTGTATCTGCCACGAACTGCTCGTATTCAGCCAACGTGGGCATCGTTCCTGTAATGTCCACGTACACACGACGCAGGAACTCTTCATCAGTACAGACTTCCGATGGGATGATCCGCAACTTCCGCAGCTTGGCATGTACCAACGTGTCAATGTAGTTGTTTTCCGGAGTCTTTGGGTCCTCGTACTGCAGCCCTTTCGGGAGCACAATGAACTGAGATCCCACCGTGTGCGTGTCAAACCGGGCCATGATGAACGCTTCGCCACGCGCGTGCGCTGTCACCAAACCCGTCTGAGCAATTTCGGCACTGTTTTCATTGTTTGAGCTGAAGTAAGCCAGACTTGTGACGTCACGGTCGGTTCCGTCTGCATACTTCGCGCGAACCGTCAGTCGCTGTGTAGAGCCTTCACCGTCCAGCACGGCGTTCTTTGGGTACAGCTCCACCGAAACCACCGCCGGAACCGGACCCGGGTCGTTCGGTGCCCCCGCTTCCAGCCAGCGCAAGACCGTGTTGTAATGCTCACTGCCCGGTTCAAAACGCTTACCGCCGGTATGAGGTACGATGCCAGCACCCTTCTCCAGCAGCAAACTCTCTGCGGGCAACGCGAGATTGATGCGTCGCCCCGGGATTTCACGAGTCAGTCGGTAGTGGTCGCCTTCCGGATCGAAGCCAAACAACGACAAACGAAAACCATCTTTTCCCCGAGCCGCGCCGTGACAACTGCCGTTGTTGCAGCTGGTCTTCATCCACACTGGCATGACGTCCAGACGAAAGCTGATCGGTGGGTCAACCTGACAATTCTGCACGGTGACCGGTACTTCGATCGTCTGCCCTGCGTACGTCACCAGGACTTTTGT
>JALQWE010000271.1 GCA_023258825.1 Planctomycetaceae bacterium
GCCACCTGTTGCACACACTGCTGCAGGACATCCGACAGCTGCAGTGGTCCGAGTTTAGTGTGGTGCAGTCCAGCATCGTGCCGGGAGAGATCCAGCAACTGATCGGCGAGCTGTCCCAGTCGCGACACTTCATCCACAATCACACTCAGAGCCTGTCGGTAGTCCGATTCGGAGCGATTTCGGCTGAGTGCCAGCTCGGCTTCCATGCGAATAGCGGCGAGAGGCGTACGAATCTCATGGGAGGCATCCGCGGTGAATCGTCGAATTTCCGCCACGGCTGACTCCAGCCGACCGAGTAGAGAATTGAAGGTGGTTGCAAGGCGTCCGATTTCATCATGAGGATTTTCGACAGGCACACGATAGTTCAGCGAATGAATTGACATGTGCCCCGCCGCCGTGGCGAGGGATCGCACAGGTTGCAGCGCGCGTCCGGAAAGCCAGTATCCGCCGCTCAGCGCGATCACAAGTGCGGCAGGAAACACCACAGTGATGATGGACTGAAGTCGCTGAGCTTCATCCGTCAGCGGTTGCTGCGACGTGGCCGAAAGGACGACGACGGGGCCGAACTGGCTGAAGCGGTTCCAGCCGGCAAACCGCATCCGGGAACCCGTTGGAAGCTGGGCCTGCAGCGTCTGAATGTCATCTCTGAACAATGCCGATGGAAAATCATGGGCTGCAGCCTGCTGCAGGCCTGCACTGCGAAAGACCGGACGGCCATCGGGGAAAAAGATGGCGAATTCATAGATGTCGTGATGAAAGAAGCGAGCGTTTGCTGCGGCTACGAACTCGGCCTCACTGTGGCTCAGTTCCAGCTCCAGTGAGATTTCGCGGAGTTCTTCACGCAGAGAATGGTCCATCCGTTCGGCGAGAACATGCCGCGCGACGAGGATCAGGGCGATCCCGGCGATGAGCAGACTGACAGCAACCGCAGCGCCATACCACAGTGACATTTTCCAGCGCAGTGAGAGTGCCTTCACTGGGGCCCCCCGATTTGATATCCCCTGCCTCGCACCGTGTACAGGACGGCCGGAAGGCCTTCCACGTGCAGCCGACGTCGCAACTGATTGATCTGCACCTCGATCACATTGGTCCAGGTGGCCGCCGGATTATTCCAGACTGTCTCTGCGATCTGCTGTCGTGACAAAATCTGACCGGGTTGCCGCATCAGGCACACCAGCAGTTCAAACTGCTTCTGCGGAAGCTCAATACGCACACTACCGCGGTAAACGGTGCGATTCAGCAGATCCAGACGAACATCAGCGACCGTCAGGATCATGCCCGCTGACGTCTGATCCCGTCGCAGCAACGCTCGGATGCGCGCCAGCAGTTCATTCAGGGCGAACGGTTTGACCAGATAGTCGTCCGCGCCGCTGTCGAGACCGGCGATGCGATCTTCGACTGTGTCTCGAGCTGTCAGGACCAGCACAAGTGGGTTTTGCCCGGACGCACGCAGTTGTCTCAGCCAGTCGAGGCCATTGCCATCCGGCAGCATCAGGTCCAGAACAACCAGATCGAACCCGTGGCGGCAGAGTTCGGACGCCTGGTTCAGACTGTCAGTGCCAATGGCTTCCAGTCCGGCTTCCTGGATGGCCTGCAGCAGGCTGCGGAGCAGGTGGGGCTGGTCTTCAATGATGAGGACACGTGTCATTTGTGAACGTTCATCCGAAATCTTCCGCAGAACGGCCCGGTCTTTCGACAACCGGACGGGAGAGCTGCATTCACAGCCCTTTGCTGTCAGACCTACGTCTTTCGCCATGCCAGCCAACCGCCTGCTGTCAGGCAGAAGCCCCGGAAGCAATTCCGCATGGCCAATTTAGACTATCCTGATACCCTCAAATACTGATGATTCTTTGAAAATAAAGCAAATTTCACGCAGATGGTCTGCCGGACAAACGGTCATGGCACTAATTTACACCACGGATGAACGCCGATAGACACGTTCGTCTGGGATTTTTGCGGGCGGAGCCTGCTCTCTAATACTCTGGATGAGTCAAAGAAGTCACGATGACGCTCGAACGACGACTGCCACTGGAAGGCAACTGGTTATTTCGCTGGCGCAGCTTTCTACCACTGGTGATGGTGGGCGGCGCGCTGGTTGCACAAGTCCCTCTGCCAATTCTGAAGCATGATTCTCTTCCCGGAGATCTGACGGAACTTGTAGGTCTGGCGATCAGCTTCCTTGGATTGATTGGCCGGTGCATCACTGTCGGACACACGCCGGCACGCACGTCTGGTCGCAATACCGTCACTCAGATTGCCGATTCGCTGAATACGACCGGAGTTTATTCCGTTGTCAGGCATCCGCTTTACGTCGCCAATTTTCTGATTGGACTTGGGCTGGCTGTGTTCACGCTGAATCCGTGGTTCGTGGTGGCTTACACTCTGACGTTCTGGTTGTACTACGAACGAATCATGATGGCGGAAGAGGCGTTTCTCAGTTCACGGTTCGGGGCGGAGTTTGATGACTGGGCCAGCAGCACGCCACCATTCGTTCCGCAACTGAGCAGGTACACAAAGCCGTCATTGTCGTTCTCGCTGAAAAATGTGTTGAAGCGAGAATACAACACTGTCCTGCAGATCGTGGTTGTGGCTTTTATTCTGGAAGTCGCCGGAGACGCACTTCAGACGAAAAAGCTGCAGTTTTCGCCGGGCTGGCTGGTGTTCCTCGGTGCAGGCACAATGATCTGGTTTGTCCTGCGGATGCTGAAGCGGCACACGCGCGTGCTGCATGTCGAAGGCCGTTGAACTCAGTTCCGGCTGGCGGCGAGCTGCCAGGCTCGCGTCAACGGTGCAGGCGGTCCCCTGAGACGTTGTCCTGAGGCCTTTCGGTGGCCGGCGCAGGCAGTGCCTGTTCGTTGTGGGGCGTCGCGTGCCGTCAGTTGCGGTGTGTCAACTGACGGACAACGTGGGAGACCGCGGCCATTGCGAACGCGGCCGTCATGAAGGTGGCGGTGCCGTAAATCCGACGTCGCTTTTCGCATGCGTGCGGCGAATCTTCCCGGTGCGGACAAATGCATTGAAATCCGGTGTCCTGATCCCACGCCGGGACTTCCGGTTCCCGAATGTCTTCGTCTGAATACACTACGGGAATGCCAAAGTCCGTGTCGCTGCCGATTCCGCGTCGCGCCAGTTCCTTGCGCAGGACACGAGCCAGTGGATCGACTTTTGTTCGGCTGAGATCATCCACGCGAATTCGAGTCGGATCCAGTCGAGCCCCCGCTCCGGTGATGCTGATCACCGGAATTCCCTGCGCCCGGCAGGTTTCCAGCAGCAGCAGTTTGGATGTGACATTGTCAATGGCATCGATCACAAAGTCGGGGCGTGGCGTCAGCAGCATGTCGGACGTCGTGTGATCGTAAAATGCCTGCACCGGATCAACCCACATTTCCGGGTGAATCGCCTGCACGCGTGCCGCCAGCAGTTGGGCTTTTGACTGACCCACGGTGCCGGGAAAGGCCTGAAGCTGACGATTGATATTGGTCAGGCACACGTCGTCGAAGTCGACAAGCGTCATGCGACCAATCGCCGATCGGGCCAACGCCTCGGCTGCGTAACTGCCGACGCCACCAAGACCGAAAATGGTGACGTGGGACTGCAGTAGTGCGAGCACGCCGTCGTCACCCACCAGCCGGACCAGACGGTCCCAGCGACGATGGATTTTCTGCAGAGGCTCTGGCAGGTCTTCCCGTGTTGGACGCTGCTGCGCGGTGGGGACTGTTTCCCAGGAACGGATCCGCGTCTGGCGAGGCAGGCCGGCGTGGAGCTCCGGTGATGCCGAATTGCAGCAATCGGCTGCTGAGTCGTCAGTCACGCAGGCTCCCGTCACCATGTCCGTATTTTGTGGACATTGGGCAGGATTTTCGGGGGAACAACAATCACCAGCATCCTGCTGGGGAGCCAGCACCGGGGAATCGGCCATCGGGAGCATTCACATGCGAAAAACCATGAGCATCAAAATCGGACACGTCCTGCGATAGTCTACCAAACTTTGCCATCGGTCCCTAACGTGGCAACGTTTTTCGAGCGGGAAAATTCCGGACAAGCACAGTGCGAATGGCAAAATGGGTGAAACCAGCCGCAGTGGTCAGTCAACGCAGTCCAGGCCCAATTCGTGATTCTCACGCCCACCGGCATGACCCATGCTCTTCGAACTCCGAGTCCCGCTCAGTCGGCAATTCCCCTGAAATCGGTCACCATCCCCTCTCTGAATTGCGGAGAATTCCGCTGGCGCGTAGCATTTAGTCGTGAAAGCAGCGGCATCGCTGACCGTGAGGCGGTGTTTTCGGGGAAGTCTGCACTTCTCCGGAGATCGCGTCGATCACAGAAACTGCTAGGCGTTAACGTGCTGATGGTCGCGTTTGCAGGTGTTCCGCCTGCAGACTTCGGCTCGTCTTCACAACGTTGACTCAGAAACCCACCTTAAATCGGATTGGAGTGCTTCTTATGACGTCTGTACCTGACTCGTCTCGTCGAGGTTTTCTGCAGGGAGCGGCAACCGTCGCTGCCGGGGCCTCCCTGTTAAGCGGCCTGAACCCCGTGCGTGCGGCTCATGTGAGCAGCGACGAAACCATTCGTATCGGCCTGATTGGCTGCGGTGGTCGTGGACGTGGTGCTGCCGACCATGCTATGAACACCAGCGGTCCCACCAAACTGGTTGCCGCTGCGGATGCGTTTGAAGACAATCTGGGCAGCGCCATGAACATGCTGTCCCGTCAGCATGGAGACAAAGTCGACGTGCCGGCGGAACGCCAGTTCACCGGGTTTGATGCCTATCAGAAGGTGCTGGAGCAGGACATCGATCTGGTCATCCTCGCGACGCCTCCCGGATTTCGACCGCTGCATTTCGAAGCCGCTGTGAACGCTGGTAAGCATGTTTTTATGGAGAAGCCGGTCGCTGTGGATGCCATTGGCGTTCGCAAAGTGGTCGAAGCCGCTCGCCAGGCCAAAGAGAAAAACCTCGCTGTGGCCGTGGGGCTGCAGCGACGCCATGAACCGCTGTACATCGAAACCATGAAGCGTCTGCACGACGGCGCCATTGGCCGCATCGTCGCCACTCGTGCCTACTGGAACGGTGACGGCGTGTGGGTCCGCCCCCGCAAGGAAGGTCAGACCGAGATGGAGTACCAGATGCGCAAAGTGTTCCCGCGCCGCGCTGGAACACTTTGTCCCGCGCCTGGATCCGCAGCGGTTCGATCTGAGCGCCGTCATCCCCGCCGCCAGCCTGGATGAACTGGCCGCCATCCGCGAACGCGCCCGCGACGATGCGATCGAAGGGGTGATGCTGAAACGCAAGGACAGCCCCTATGTCCCGGGTCGCAAGTCCGGGCTGTGGTACAAGTGGAAGCGCGATCCGCTGCAGATCGATTGCGTGCTGATGTATGCCCAGCGCGGCAGCGGCAAGCGCAGCAGCTTCTATTCGGACTTCACCTTCGGCTGCTGGGACGGCGATCCTGACCAGGGGGCCGAACTGCTTCCCGTGGGCAAGGCCTATTTCGGGTTCACGGACGAAGAGCTGAAATGGCTCGACCGTTATGTCCGCACCCATACTGTCCATCGCTTTGGCCCGGTGCGGGAGACTGACAAGAGCCTGGTCTTTGAAGTAGCCTTCGATTCGGTCCACCTCAGCAAGCGGCACAAGTCCGGCGTCGCCATGCGCTTTCCG
>JALQWE010000272.1 GCA_023258825.1 Planctomycetaceae bacterium
CAGGAGTGTGAGGAATGAATTCCTCTGACATCCGCGGGTCTGTCTTTTTTCCTTCGTTCAAAAGCTGGTGTCAGACGTGCGTGGAACGCTGCCTACATCCAGATGCGGTTCCGTGTGGAAAGCTGTGCGGTGGTCGGCGACGGGGTTGCTGCTGATCGCTCTGGTGGTCCATGCCGGGTGCCAGACCACACCGCGGACCACGTTTTCGCTGGAGCGTCCTGACCGCCATTCGTTTGCGACGGAGCACTTTGAGATTCTGAGTGACGTCCGGCTGGAATCGAATGCGCCGACGGTTCAGGCCCTGCAGTCGCTGAGGGAAGACCTGATTTCTGTGCTGCAGATTCCTGAGCAGCGTGATCCGGTGAAAGTGTATCTGTTCAGTGACGAGGTGTCTTACCGTTACTACATGCAGGCGACATGGCGTGACCTGCCGCCGCGGCGGGCCTACTTTGTGGGCACATCTCGGGAGCTCGCGGTGTACTCGTTTATCAGTCCGCATGTTCTGGAAGATCTGCGTCACGAGTTTACCCATGGAATTCTGCATGCCTCACTGCAGAGCGTGCCGCTGTGGCTGGATGAAGGTGTTGCCGAGTACTTTGAAGTGGATGCGGGGGTTGCGGAGCGGGTCAGCGAGACGCACCTGCAGGAACTTTCGACGGCCCTTGCGGAAGGCTGGAGTCCGGGTCTGTATCGTCTGGAATTGATCAGTGATTTCCGGGACCTGACGCAGCGGGATTATGCAGAGAGCTGGGCGTGGGTGCACTTCATGCTGAACAGCACTCCGGAAGCGAAAGAGGTCCTGCTGAGTTACCTGCAGGGACTGAAGACAACCAAGACGCCATGGCGACTGCAGGAGCGACTGGAAAAAGCCGTGCCCTCCTACAGTGACGACCTGCGCAGGCATGTGGAGCAGTTGCTGCGTGGTGCATTCCCGCAGGACAATCAGTAGTCGACTGAGCGTCCGCAGCGGGACGAGGTCGGTAATGACGCCCGGGCGTGAAATGGCGAAACGGTGTGAAACCAGAAGAGTGTCGCGTTTCGCTCTGCCGAAACAACTCGCCTCGATTTTCACCGCCGACACACGGACACAGCGACCCCACTACCAGGCCGAAGACACCCCGGATCTCACGTGTCACCATCGTTGCGCCATCCCAGCCGGGTCTATCCCAGCCGAGGCGAAGCGCGCCGGATGGATCAGGCTGACTTCCGCGTGCGTTTAGCGGACGGCTTGCTCGGGCGAGCTGCGGTTGTGGGTGCGGGTCGGGAGTTTTCTGTGTCTGACGGGGTGTTGGATTCGTCAGTGCGCAGAGGAACGCTGCATTCGAATACAGCATGGGCCGTCGCGGACAATGGCGGCTGGTCTGTCGTGGCGTTGGAGCCAGTGGGCACCGCTGCCACGACGCTGATCGCCGCAACATCTGTTGCTGCGACGACGGGGGCGCTGTTGGTCAGCGGGGATGGTGGTGAAGCGCAGGCTGCGGACTTGAAAGCGGAAGAGCCGCTTGCGTCCGGCGGATTGGGATTCACATGCACAACAAATCGCGTGTGCAGCAGAACGGCTGACAGCAGAAACCCGGAAGTGGTCAGAGACAAAGCGGAGAGCAACGTGGCGTGGGCATCCGTCAGTCGTGTGCTGAGCAGAACGCATAGCAGGCTGAACAGTGCACTGCACAGGAGCAGTCCCTGAGCCCAGCGAGAATGGCGCATATCCGGAACCACGATGCGGAGGATCACCAGTAACAGACTGGCCGCCGGCACAATCAGCAAGGCGGGGCGCGCGGCCTGCAAGGGGCCGGTCAGTGGAAACAGCATCCAGGCAAGAGTGCCGGTGGTGGCGGAAGCTGAGTGACTGAGGGTCAGCAGGGCCAACCCGCACAGAAAGCCGCTGAGCCATTTCCAACTGCGATAGCTGCCATGGAAGTCGATACAACTGGCGGACCGAACCGTTGCGATCAGCAGGCACAGCTGTGCGGAAGTGAACAGTTCCAGACCGGTCAGGGCCCACAGTGGCCCTGGTGGCAACCATGGCGTCTGCAGGCTCGTGGCATGCTGATTGGTGGTGTGCTGACCATTGGTGGTGAGCAACAGTATCAGGGACAGCAGAGCCGGCGCGCCGCAGAATGTCAGGCACAGCAGTGTATGTTTCCAGAGCCGATTGGACAGCAGACGCCGCATCAATCGATCTCGGGACAGCGATTCAAATGCGTGATGCGGTGTTGCGGGCTGTGGGGCGGCCGATGGGATTTCTTCGGTCGCCAGTGGACGCGGCTCCTGGGACTCAAAAGAGAGCCAGCGTCGGCGTCGATCGTTCGTGTTGGACCACATCATAGGAGCGACCCGGACTGGGATCAGAGTTGTCTGGACTGTGGGCTGTCGGTTTTCACGAACAGGGAACGAAGACGGTGATTTCTTCCCGTTGAGCCTGCGATCAGCAAAGCCCCCTGGGGAAGAACGCAGCGATCGGAAGAACCGCTACCTCGACAAAACCGGGCCTTTTCCCGGGAGCAGCCTGCGGTTGGCGTGGCTGTTCCGGAGTTGGCGGAACACTGTGCAGCCCGCAACGACACACTCAGGCACATCGACAGACGGACGGACGGGACACAGAGAATCCGGAATGGCCTGTACAATCGGCAGAACCGTCGTTGTCGACAGGGCCGGAAAAACAGAGCGTGAGGCTGAAACGGCGTCTGCTGTCTGTTTTCTGCCGATGGAGGCTGATAAAGTAGCGGGGAAGTTTGAGTGCGGCGGGGCCGATGCAATGCGTCGGGACCGTCAAACCCGGTGCCGGGGACGATCAGGAAACGCGTTAACCACGGGGCAGACGCTTTCCGAGGAGGTTATTGCTCAGCATGACATTTCTGAGAATCAATCCTGCAAATGTTGGATTCTGGTTGTGTCTGGTTCAGGTCCACGTTCTGCGACCTTTCGATCAGTGTATCAAATCGGCGGCCGTTCTGGTTCTGCTACTGAGTGCTGTTTTGTTGTCGAGTGGGCGTGTGCAGGCCGGGCAGGAGCCTGACCTGGAACGCGACATCCGGCCCCTGTTTCAGCAGAAATGCGGAGCCTGTCACGGAGCTGGTGAACGGAAAGGCGGCCTGCGTCTGGATGCTCGTTCGACGTTTTTCAAAGGCGGCGACAGTGGTCCGGTTGTGGTCATTGGTGACAGTCGCCAGAGCGAGCTGCTGAAGCGAGTGGAGTCCGCCGACGCGGATCTGCGTATGCCACCGGACGGGCCGGCATTGACGGCGGCCGAGATCACTACGCTGCGCCAGTGGATAGATCTGGGAGCCAGCTGGCCCGAATCGGAATACGACCGGGATGCGGCCAGGGATCCTCGTCTGCAGCACTGGGCCTTTCAGGCTCCTGCGGCGGTGTCGGTACCGGAACTACGGGCGAACGTTGGCAGCACCGGGACGAGCGAGGTCACGGCAATCGATCGATTTCTGCTGCGTCGGTTGACGGACGCCGGGCTGAGCATGAATCCACCGGCGGAACGACGTGAATTGATTCGTCGGGCGGCGTTGATTCTGACGGGGCTGCTGCCGACACCGGAGCAGACGGAAGCGTTTGTTGCGGATACGCGGCCGGATGCCTGGGAACAGGTGATTGAGCAGTTGTTGTCCAGTCGTCATTACGGCGAGCGTTGGGCGCAGCACTGGCTGGATGTGGTGCGTTATGCGGACACTCATGGTTTTGAAGTCAACACACCGCGTGAGCATGCGTGGCCCTATCGGGACTATGTGATACGGTCGTTCAATGAAGATCGGCCGTATGACAGATTCGTAAGGGAACAGATTGCCGGGGATGTGCTGGGGGAGGATGCTGCGACAGGATTTCTGGTCGCTTCGGCGGTGCTGCTTCCCGGTCAGATCGGGGCTGACGATGCCTCTAAACGGCTGGCGCGTCAGGATGCACTGGATGAGATCATCGCGGGAACCAGTAACGCAATTCTGGGGCTGACGATTGGTTGTGCGCGGTGTCATGATCACAAGTTCGACCCGATCACTCAGCGGGACTATTACAACATGCAGGCGTTCTTTGCCGGCGTGGAATACGGTGACCGTCCCCTGCGTGATCACTCGGCGCGGCAACGGCTGGCGGAGGCGGAGCAGTTGGGGCCGCGGATCGCGGAACTGCAGGAGCAATTGCAGACGCTGGAGTCACCAGCGTGGCTGGGGCGAACGCTGATGATTGACGAAACAGAGACGCGTCGCGTGCAGTTCCTGAAGACAGAAAACGGACCGGGAGCCAATCCGGCCGGGACGCAGCGCGGCTATCGGGATGATGCGGGATCAGCTGAGCAACCGGGAAATCTCAGCGGTGGTCGATATACCTGGTGGAACAACACTCCGGGAGAAGATGTGCTGGCGTATCGCCCGGCGGTGTCCGGTGCCTGGCGGCTGTGGATTTCCTGGGGCGTTCATGGCAGTGGTGTTCACACGCGGGACGCGCGGTACGTGCTGGATCAGGATGGTGATCCGGCAACGCGGCAGGATCAGCGTGAGTTAGCGCGGGTGGATCAGTACTATCCGGCGGGGGTGTCAACGGGCACGACGGATCAGGCGCCGCAGTGGAGTGGTCTGCAGTTCGCCGGAGTGGTCGAGCTGACGGACGCCTCTGCCCTGCTGGTGCGTGGTGGCGACACGGGAACGGGGATCACGGCCGACGTGATTGTCCTGCAGGAAGTGCTGCCGGAAACTACGGGCTCAGCGTTGACCACCGTGACCGGGCCACGCCTGCGCGCCCCGGTGAATGCGTTGCTGACGACCGAGCGATTTGCCCCGGTGCAGGCAAAGTTCCTGCGGTTTACGACCTTCGCCACGATGAACAACAATCAGCATCAGACCTGCCTTGATGAACTGGAAGTGTTCGGGCCGGTGGATGGTCGGGTGAATCTGGCTGCGGCGTCCCGCGGTGTGCAGCCAACGTCCTCCGGCAATATCTCGGAAACCGGGATCCATCAGCTGAAGCATGTCAATGATGGACGCTATGGCAACGACTACAGCTGGATACCTGATCGGACTGAGGGAAGCTGGGTTCAGTTGCAATGGCCGGAAGTTGTGGAGCTGGATCGGGTCGAATGGTCGCGGGACCGACTGGGGAAATTTGCGGATCGCCTGCCGATCGACTACGAGATTGCGGTGTCTGTGGATGGTGTGACGTGGACGGTTGTCGCGCAGAGTGACGACCGTGCTCCACTTGGAACTCCGTGGGATCCCGTGCAGGCCCTCGTTCGGGACTCACGCGGGCTGGATGCAGCCGACGTGACACCGCTGGTGCGTGAGCTGCAGGAGTTGCGGGAAAAAAAGACGCAGCTGGAAACGCAGCAGCTGGTCTTTGCTGGAGTGTTTCAGGAACCGCATCCCACCTGGATGCTGCGTCGAGGGGACCCGGAGCAGCGTGTTGAGGAAACGGGCATCGCCGTTCCCGCGGTCTTTCAAAGTTCCCATCCGCTGCTGGATCCGGCGAGCGGACCAGCGACAGAAGCGGGAGTGCTGACGGAGGATCAGCGACGTCGGCTGATGCTGGCGAACTGGCTGGGTTCGGAAGGCAACCCGCTCACCGCGCGAGTCCTGGTGAATCGTGTGTGGCAGCATCATTTCGGCCGGGGACTGGTCGACACGCCGAATGACTTCG
>JALQWE010000273.1 GCA_023258825.1 Planctomycetaceae bacterium
CCTGCTTCAGAGCCGCATCAACCGCATTGGCAGCAAGAATCGGAAACCCAACACGAAACGGCAATGTCGATCGATCGGTATCAAACGTAAACCACCACGTCGTCTGCAGGCCCTCGCGTTTCTGCAGCAGCAACGGTCCGGCATTCCCGTCAATCAGCACTTCATAACCTCGTGCCTCCAGGTCACGCACGGTGACACCTTCACCCCACGCCGGCTGCTCCCCAACCTGAACGTCGGCCAGCTGCACATGCCGCAATAAAGGCGCTGTCCGGTTCCAGTCAATGACGCTGCTCACGTCATCCTTCCGACTCACCTGAGTCGCCAGGTCTTCCGGAATGCCGCCGACAACAATTCGAATCGGCGCCGAAATTCCGGGAACGATGGCCTCCCGTGTCACGATCAGATCATACTCGCTCCCAGCCGGCACTTCCCCGACAAGGTCTTCCACTGTCACGTTCGGCACGATTCCAATCGCTCGCTTCCACGTCGCCAGCTTGTCTGACACCAGGGCTTTCAGTGGGCGAGTGGCGGGTAATGAAAGCCAGACGCTGTTGTCCGTCGCCATCGCGTCAAATCCCGCCGGCACCAGTCGCGCCTCCAGCAGCGTGGCTGCCCCCGTCGTCACCGGGAACACCAAACGCTCAGCGTCCTGCTGAGACACTTCCATGGTTTCCGATTGCGTCTGCTGGCCGTTCTCAAAAATCTGCAGTTCCGCCCCGCGCAAATCATCCGAGGATCCGGCAACACGCACGAACACTTCCCACTCATCAGCGCCGCTGCGCCGCGCACTCATCTCCGTAATCCCCAGATTCGGCCCCCCGACGTCCACACGCCGAACGTCCAGTCGAAATGGCAACTCAAAGTCCACACGCTCCGGAAGGTTTCCGTCCGTGAGTACCGTCACACTTTCAATCGGAAACGAGGTGGAGTAAGCCGCTGCCATCCGCAGAACATCATCCAGCTGAGCCGGTAAGTCGCTCGCTTCAATTTTCTCAAGCGCCTTCAGCAACACGCGACGATCATTGGTAAACTCTGTCAGACGACGGCCCGTAGAGGCAAACGTAAAGATCGCCAACTGCTGATCCCCGCTCAGATTCTCGATCTGCTCACGCACCTGTTGCAGTACCAGTTCCAGTCGCGTTCGCCCCGTCGCCTCATCACGCGCGGACATACTGGCGGAACAATCAATCAGCAGAGGTGTGTACTGGGCAACCCCCGCCGTTGTTGGCAGAAACGGCTGCATCAACGCCAGCACCAGCAGACACAACAAAAGAATCTGCAGCAACAACAGCAGGTTCCGACGGAACTTCTGAAAGGGCGAATTCACCCGCTGGTCATTCACCACACTCTGCCACAGCACCAGCGAGGGCACCTCCAGCTTCGGACGCCGCAATTTCAAAAAGTAAAGAATGATCAGCGGAATCAATGACAGAAAAAACCAGGCACCATACAGATTGACAAAATTCAATATGCTCATCGCTGCACCCACCCCTGCCGACACAGGTGCTCAAACAGCAGCGTCGAAAACGAAAACCCGGAACTGACCGACAGGAAACGCCCCTGTCGTCGACGACACATCGCATCCAGAGTCGTCTGCAGCAGATGTCGCTGATCGTGATACACATTCAGCAGCTCTGAGGCGTTGGTAATGTCCAGTGTTTCCTGCGTCTCACTGTCCACGAACCGCAGATCGCCCTGCACGTTCGGGTGCAATTCCGCTTCACTCAGAATCTGTAACCCCCAGACCTCAAGCCCAGAACTGTACAACAGATTCATCGAACGATTCAGGTCGCCCAGTGTCAGAAAGTCGCTCAGCACCACGGCCACACCACGGCCCCGATGAAACTTCAACATGCTCTCAATCGCTGTCTCAATCGGTGTACTGCCCCCGCCTTCCAGCTCTTCGAGAAATTTCAGCATGGGCCGAATGCGCGTGCGACCTGTTCCCGGAGCAAACACCCCCGGGCGATCACTCCGACCATGCACCGCATACACACTCACCCGCTCAACATTCAACAGCCCCATGATCCCCATCGCGGCCGCCGCCTGCTTCGCCATCTGCAGCTTGCCGTCAAACAGCATGGACGTCGAGGCATCTACCAGCAGCACCACATGCAACTCTTCCTCGTGCTGAAACTGCTTAATGTACGGACGCTGCAACCGCGCGAAAATATTCCAGTCCACATAACGCAGGTCGTCACCCACCGCGTAGTCCCGGTAGTCCGCGAAGTCGGTGCTGCTGCCCCCCTTCCCCGACAGGTGCTCCCCGCGACTGCGATTGGTCAGTCGACGCAGAGGTCTCAAACGCATCCGCTCAATCTGATTGAGCATGGCGTTGTCGAATAAGGTGGTGAATTGTGTTTTCGCGGCGTCCGTCACAGCCTTCAGCCTTCCGTTGGCAATTTCTGAATACACTCTTCAATGATCTCGCGCACCGAAACATTCTCCGCCTGACCGTCATAATTCAGCAACGCGCGATGCTGCAGCACTTCCGGCGCGAACCAGCGAATGTCCTGAAAGGACACATGAGCCCGCCCCTGACTTAACGCCCGCACTCGCGCCGCACGAATCAGGGCCTGAGCCGCTCGTGGACTTGCTCCCCACCGCAGAAACTTCTTCACTCGCTCTGTTGCCCAGGCCGTTTCCGGATGAGTCGCCAAAACCAGACGACAGGCGTAGTCCCTCATCGGATCACTCACGACCACGCGGTCCAGTACGGTCCGCAAATGCAGAATCCGAGGCCCGTCGAGGATCGGGGTCGCTTCGACCTGCTTCTTCAAAATCGTTCGAGATACCACCTCATTCAACTCTTCCCGCGACAGAAACGGGACCACGACCTTGAACATAAATCGGTCCAGCTGAGCCTCAGGCAGCGGAAACGTGCCTTCCTGCTCGATCGGATTCTGAGTCGCAAGGACAAAAAATGGCTGCTCCAGCCGATACGTCGTGCCACCCGTCGTGACCGTGCCCTCCTGCATCGTCTCCAGCAACGCTGACTGCGTTTTGGGCGTTGCCCGGTTGATCTCATCCGCCAGCAGCAACTGAGTGAACACGGGACCCTGACGAAATTCGAAGCGGTATTTGCCCGCATCATCCGTGGTCATCATGCTCGTGCCAATCACGTCCGCCGGCATCAGGTCCGGAGTAAACTGGATGCGTCGAAAATGCAGTTTCAGCACCCCCGACAACGCTTTCACCAGCTCCGTCTTGCCAAGCCCCGGCACGCCTTCCAGAAGCACATTCCCGCCGCACAACAGAGCCGTCAACGTCGCCTCCACGACGCGCTGCTGCCCCACAATCACACGCCCTACCGCCGCGCGAACCTTCTCAAACTCGTCCCGAAACTGATTGGCCTCTGCCTGAAGTTCCGCCGCCGTTACGTCACTCATAATTCATTTCCATTTTTCGAAGGTTCACCACCACGAATTCAGCACTCTGCATCACCTGTTCACTTCATACGGCAGGGCTCCGGCCGCTCACCCCGCTCCGGGATCGTCACGACGGTCCTGCTCACGCCGACGTTTCATCGCCAGCAATCGCGATGTCGTCCCCGCATCCTCAACCGCCGCTCCGCCAGCCGCAGGCGGTTCCACCGGCGCCGTCTTCGGTTCTGGAGACTGCCCATCCGACACCACTCGCTGACCCGCAGACCAGACGGGCGGCTGAGCCCGCTCGGGGGCCACCGGCTTCGCTTCTCCCGCACTGCCACTCTCCCGCTGGCCAGCAAGGGCACTACGAACCTGCCCCGTCCGCTGCAACAGAGTCCCCAGCATTTCCGCTGACCCCCGCTGCTCACGCTTCCAGAGCTTTCGAATCCACCCCAGATCCAGCTGCACTCGGCGGATCCCCACATCCAACGGAACCAAACAGGCCAGCAACATCAAATACCATTCAAAAATCGGCCGACTACTGCGCCTTGCCCGCCGGTTGCCGAAAATCTCATTGGTCACCCCCTCGGCAGACGCGTCCATCTCAAATTCCTGCCCACCCGTCGCCTCCGCGATCTCCCGCAACACACCAGGATTGGCACGAAATCGCAGATACTCGGGGGAATAAGACACAATGAAGCCCGCATAGGCTGTCTCTTTCCTGGCACCATCCGTCGCCCCAACCATAACCTGATAACGCCCCTGCCCCTTCAATGGCATCGTCGTCTGGTAGCGTCGCGGTGCAATCTGACGCACCGCCTGACTCTGTTCAAAATCGTTCGGGCCTTTC
This sequence comes from Planctomycetaceae bacterium, assembly GCA_023258825.1. Lineage (GTDB taxonomy): Bacteria > Planctomycetota > Planctomycetia > Planctomycetales > Planctomycetaceae > SXXK01. The sequence continues at coordinate 4,219 of JALQWE010000273.1, forward strand.
ACCGAAACGCTGACGTCCAGCAACGTCTCGTCCGGATGAAAATCTTCGACCACCACCACACCCTCGTTTCCATTCACGTAGGTGTAGACCCGCAAAAACTGTTCACGCTTCGCGCGTCCAATCCGGGTCGTAATCTGATTCACCAGCTGCTGAAACTGGTCCCACTTCACCCAGTCCCGCCCCCAGCGTTCCGTAAAATCGGCAGTCCACGCTGCCGTGACCCCCAACCCGTATCGCCAGACCGCCAGGATCGGATCCCGCTCCTCTTCGCCCGCTGCCACCTCCGATTCCGTCGGCGGTGCAGACAATACCACCATCGCCCGCGGATCATCTTTCGGAGATGTCAGCACGTAACCGTGCAACTCCGGTGAATCCGTGATGTCTTTCAGGACCGGGTCGGCTGCCGATAACTCCGGAACAAAGTCACGATTCTGAATCTGACTGCGTCGCAGTGTCTTCGCTTCCTTCACGAAAATCGAAGGCAACTCATTCGGGTCACTCGGGAAGTAAAACCTTCCGCCAGTCAGCCCCGCGATTTCCTGCAACGTGGTGGCATCCCCGTTGTGCGGAAACACCGCCACCGTCGATACCGAAATCTGATTGTCAATGAACTGCTGCAGCAATTGAGGCGTTGGTGCCTGAGCATCACCGTCCGAAATGATGATCATGTGACGCGTCGATGCGTCCGAGGCCGTTAGGGATTTAAATCCCAGCTGCATGGTCGTCCCAAAGGTCCCCATGTCGCCAATCTCGGCGCTGTTGATCAACGTTGCCAGACGCTCATATTCCCCGGCCGGTGTCAGGTCAAAAATCCACTCGTCCCCATTCATCGTCTGCGCCAGAACACCCACCAGATCCTCTGAGTTCAACACCTGGATCGCTCGCTTGGTAATCCGCTTGGCCCAGGAATTTCCCTGCGGAAACTCACAGGTGTGCAGAATAATGGCGATCGCCCCCTTCGGCAGAATCTTCTTGTTGGTGATCTCCATCGAAATCGGCAACGCATCTTCAATCAACGAACCCTGCCAGCCGCCCGGACCGAAACTGTTCGGCCCCCCCACCATCAGAAACCCAATGCCCAGATTCCGAATCGCATCATGCAGCGCCTGAATCTGATTGCCCAGCAAATCATCCGCCGGCACGTCCGCGAAAATCACCGCGTCGTAGGGCATCAGCGATAACGGATCGTAAGGAAACTCAGTGGCCGTCTGCACGTCGACCTGACGCTCACCCTGTTTCAGTGCCAACTCCAGAAATCGCGTCTCCTCCGCTGAACTTTCCAGTCCACGAACCAGCAGAATTCTGCCTGGTCCTTCCATGTAGAGGTAGTTGCGAACCTCATTGTTCTCCGCGCGACTGTCACTCTCTGGACTCACCTCAATGCGCGCTGAATACTCGTAATACCCGGG
>JALQWE010000274.1 GCA_023258825.1 Planctomycetaceae bacterium
ATCGTGGCCTGCAGGGACATCACGTTCCCACGCCCCGTGCTTGCCAGACTGCCAACCATCTGCTGCAAACCACCCTGCAGCTCCTGTGGTGCTCCGCCGAGGAACAGTGGCGCCATCTGACGCACCAGCTCAAGGCCTTCCGTCAACGCCTTGTTGCCCTCAACTGCGGCCTCTGGTTCCGTCAGGTTCAAAGAGATCGTCAGGTTCACGTCCGAGGTCAGGTCTGAAATGATCGCGACACCGGCAATGCGACCTTTAATCGCGGCCAGCAGAGCGGCCACCTGTGGTGGTGCTGTCGGTGGGGCGTCCGGAATACTACCGCTCATACCAGCCAGCAGCGGGGTTGAAAACGCAATGGCTGTGTGGCTGGAGCCAGGCACGAAGCTGAAGCTTTCGCGTTCCTTCTCACCAGGTCCGGAACTCAAAGCTGCCTTCACAGATGCTTCTGTGCCGGCAATCACCGTCCGCGCGTCCACGGCGTGGACGGCCACGGCGGGCTGCTCCGGTTCCGGAGACTGAATCACGTAATAGGTACTGTCACCTTGCGTAGCCGCAGTGCCTCCCGCTGCCGATGCGAGTGCTGCCACATCAATGTCTTTCAGCAGTCGAATCACGGCCACGGCGTCGCTGTTCATCAGCTGACGTCCCAGAGCCTGAGGATCAGGTGGGCCTCCGGCTGTGGCCTGAGTGAACACCGGCAGCAGGCTGACGACAACATTTCCCAGCCCGACCGAAATGGATTCAATGTCGGCCGGTGTGATACCAAGATCAGGGGCGATTGACTGCAGGGCCTGGCTGGTGCTGTTGGCGGCCGGCATCGCTTTCGAGAGTGCACTGTTTTCCATGTCGGCCGGGCGAACATACAGCAGCACTTCCGTGCTGGCTGGCAGCCAGGACAAATCGAGGGTGCCCGTGCCCGCAGGACGGGTCCCCGTTGCGGATGGGGTCGTGACGGTGCCGCCAAGGAAGGGGTTGCTGCTGGGTTGTTTCGCCGGCATTGCTGGTGCTTCGGTCGCCGCAACTTCCACTGGTTTTGTGGTCGTTTCTTCCGGCTCCGGGGTTTTTGAGGCAATCGCTGCAGCGTTGGCTTCTGCCTTCCGCTGACGCTCAAGCTGGGCTTCCCGGTTCGCAACAATTTCCGCTGCGGCGGCTTGTCGTCTGGCGTCCAGTTCCGACTTCGCAGCCTCTGCAGCCTGAGCCGCTGCAACGTTGGCTTCAGCCAGCAACTGGTCTTCGGTCAACAGGGCGCGGCGACGAATTTCCCGGTGCATGTCGCTGCGAGTGATTGTCTGGTCGCCGGACTGAATCGCTGTCTGTTCTTCGACAAGCAGACGCAACTTTCCATCGACGCTGCTCAGCATGTCATTCACTCGCTGAATGTCGTCGACGCTCGTTTCACGCTTCAGCGCTTCCGTGAACATGGCTCGCGCCTGTTCCGTCTGCTGCTGCTCTGCCAGAACCACGCCGTGGAGATAAAAGTAACGAGGGTCGTCGCCCTGTTCGGTCAACTGCTGCAGCAGTGGCAGCGCCTGTTCACGGTTGCCGTCGCGACGCAGTTCCCACGCCTCCCGGAAAACACCGCGAAGTTTTTCACGCGTCGGATCAGCTTTCAGATCCGCTCGCGCTTCAGCGCGGATGCGTTCAATACGAGCACGCAGAGGGCCCTGAACCTTTTCAATTGCGACGTTGACCAGCCGTGTGTTGCCCGTAGCGGCTTCCAGTCGAGCCCCGGTTCGAAAGTCCGAGTCACCTGCCTGGCCCAGCTCCGTGGACACAATTCCTCGATAGAAGTAAACACGGGGATCCTGCGTCCGTGCCTCAATCAGTTCTGTCAGAGTCTGCAGGGCTCCGGCAGCATCGCCGCTGCGATACGCCTCCAGAGCGGACGAAAATTTGTCCTGGCCCCTGACCACGGAGCCAGCCATGATCAAGGCGATAGCCAGCAGCAGGGTTTTGAATCGAAGCACGCCCGTTGACATCTGATTAGCTCCCGGACAGACACCGTTTCCGATCACTTGCTTTGACGCCCGAAATTCGCCGCAGCGACAGCATCACGCATTCTCTGCATCATCTATCACATCGCCGACCATCGGGAATCTCCGAATTCAGCAAATTCGCGCTCAGATCCTACGAAGTTTTCCAACGATCGACAAACGAGGTGCACCTCGAAGACTCTGCCCAATCCGCAGGCGTTCCCTGTGTTCTCCGGTCGATCAACCGTGCGTTCCCAATGGTGACTCGGGGGGTTCGGCAGAAAATGCCAGAGTCCCGTTCGGAAGTCACCCCATCAACAACCTTCAGCCCGTCTCAGGACATGGCAAGTTTCCCCAGCCGTGCTCACAAATTTTTGCAGGGGACCGCGTCGTGCCGGTCGATTACGGCCCGCGAAACGGAGGAACGGGGTGGGCAGAACGAGAAATTCTCCAGTTTTTTGCGCCACTTTGCCCTCGGTCAGCGCCCGGCTTGCCCCGGAAATCAACGGGATTCGAGACCTTTTGCGTTTCGGAATTCAATAGAAATTCGGGAAAATGGGGGTTGCGGCGTTTTAGGGTTGTCTGGATAAAATGGGAGTCATGTGCGGGTGAGTCTGGTTTTTCGTGTGGCCTCGAAGCGGCTTCATCGAGTATTTTCTCCGTGTCACGCCGAGGATTGGTTCGTGGTGGCGAAGGACGCAAGTGCGGTGGTTCCGGGGATCTCGGTGTGTTGTGTGATTTTCGGTGTTCGGTGAGTTTTCGTGTGACGTGTGGTTCAAGTGTGTGCTGGTGCTGGCGGTCAGCGTCCTGAGCGACTGTTGGTTCCCGGTTGCGGCTTGCGGCTGGATGAAATCTCACATGTCCGTGGCGGCATGGTGAGCCACTCAGGGTGTGTTGGAATTTGGTGAGCGGACGTTTGATCGAGAGACAGGTATCGTGACGAAGCCTTTTCGAACTGGTCAAAGTGAAGAGACTCGCGGGGACACCCCGTTGGGCCGCCGGGTTCTGGCATTTGTCGCGGCCCGTGCGTTCTTCGTTGTGGTTTTCGGTTTGACGTCACTGCAGGGAAATCGCTCTGTTCTGGCGGATGATGCGTTCACGTGGACCAAGGGTGTTGTCGCAGCGGACCATTTGGCAGCCAGTCAGGTCGGGGCTCAGATCCTTCAGAAAGGCGGTAATGTGGTGGACGCTGCGGTGGCAACGTCCTTTGCGTTGGCCGTTGTGCGGCCTGCCAGCTGTGGTCTGGGCGGTGGCGGGTTTATGGTGATCTGGGACGCGGAACGTCGGCAGTCGGTCGCGCTGGATTATCGGGAGCGGGCACCGGCGGGGGCTGTGGCGGAGCGTTTTGGTACGGCTGCTGATGTTGGACATGCCGAGCCCGTGAGTGTGCGAGGCGGGCTGGCCTGCGGGATTCCGGGAACGGTCGCCGGTTTGTGTCACGCCGCATCGGAATATGGGTCACTGCCGCTCTCGGAACTTGTGGCTCCGGCGATCGCTTTGTGTGAGCAGGGCGTGCTGGTGGATGCACATGATCTGGAAGTTCAGTCGTCGACTTTGAAAAAGCTGCGGGCGTTGCCCGGCTACCAAACGACCTACGCGGAGTTGCTGCGTTGTTATCTGAATGGGGGCCGTCCATGGCAGCCGGGTGATCGCTTTCATTCGCCGCTGGGACCGGTGCTGCGTCAGATCGCTCAATTCGGTGCGGCGGGTTTTTACGAGGGCCCGGTGGCCACCGCGATTGCTCATGCAAGCCACAGCAATGGTGGTGTGTTATCGGTGGACGATCTGCGGGGCTATCGACCTTCTGTTCGGCAGCCGCTGACAGCCAGCTTCCGCGGGAAGACGCTGTTGACGATGCCACCACCATCCAGCGGAGGTGTGGCCTTATTGCAGACGCTGCAGACACTGGAACACTGGGAGCAGTCAGCGGGCAAGTCGCTGCAGAGTCTGGGTCACAACAGTGCTGACTACGTGCATATCGTGACCGAAGCGTTGAAGCATGCGTTTGCGGATCGTGCGGAGTTTCTTGGTGACGCCGACTACGTTGAGGTACCGATCGCGCGATTGCTGGCACCGTCTGTGGCAGCGCGGGCGGCGGCTCGGATTCGTTGGGATGGCGTGCAGTCGGCCGAGGACTACGGGCGGTTCTATCTTCGGGACGATGGCGGCACAAGCCACTTTTCGGTCATGGATCGCCATGGGAACGCGGTGGCCTGTACGGAAACGATCAATCTGACGTTTGGCAGTTTTGTGGTGGTGCCTGAGTACGGTGTTCTGCTGAACAATCAGATGGATGATTTTGCGGCAAATCCTGGTCAGCCGAATGCCTTTGGTCTGATGCAGAGTGCCGCGAATGCGATTGCTCCGGGCAAACGTCCCCTGAGCAGCATGACTCCGGTGGTTGTGCTGGATGGGGATCGTGCTGTGGCTTCCGCAGGCGCCTCGGGGGGACCGCGAATCATTACCGCGACATTGCAGAATCTGTTGAATCAACTGGTCTTTGACATGACTCCGCAGCAAGCCGTGAGCGTGCCACGTTTTCATCATCAGTGGTTTCCCAACGAGCTGTTGCTGGAGGGGCCGCTGCACAAGTCTCTGGAGGCAGGGCTGAAAGAACGCGGGCACGTGCTTCTTTCGGCATCAGCACTCGCCGCGACTCAGGGAACAGCAGTCAGCGGGGCGGTCGTGCAGGGGGGAAGTGACCCTCGGAAATTTGGTATTCCGGCAGGCTTTTAGATGTTTTCTTTCCATTGAGACCTATCGTCAACGGGTGTTCAACACGGCGGATGCGGTGACCTTAACCGACCACACAGGATCTCAGAGACGACCATGACCATACCACTGCGATACAAACTCAGAAGCCTGCTGGGGCGTCCACTGCGACGCTCGTTGTCGGCCGGGCGTGAGCGTTTTCTGGCGCTGGCGGCCACGTCCACTCCGCATGTGCAGCGTGACCTGTTGCGGGATCTGCTGCAACTGAACGCCGGGTCCCGGTTCAGCGAGGACTATCGGCTTTCACCAAAGATGAGTCTGCAGGAGTTTCGGCGTGCGGTTCCGATCACGGACTATGAAACCTATCGCCCGTATGTCGATCGAATGGCGATGGGTGAGCATGATGCCCTTCTGGGGGCGGGTAATCGCCTGCTGATGTTTGCCATCACCAGCGGGACGACATCGCAGTCCAAGCTGATTCCGGTGACCAGCCGATTTCTTGCCGATTATCGAACCGGCTGGCAAACATGGGGAGTCGGGCTGTACAGCCGCTTTCCGGAACTTCCGGATCTGAACGTTGTGCAGATCGCCAGCAGTCATCGGAAGTTTCTGACTGAGGGCGGTACCCCGTGCGGCAACATCAGTGGCCTCGTGGCCTCAATGCAGAATCCAGTGGTGCGTTCGCTGTACACCATTCCATCCGGAGTGGCGGAGATTGCTTCGCCGGAACTGAAGCGTCGCATGACACTGGCGCTGGCGATGTCTGATCCCTGCGTGGGCATGTTTGTGACGGCGAATCCCAGCACATTGCTGCAATTGCTGGAGCATTTTCAGTCGCAGACGGATTCGGTCTTGCGCGACATTCAGGATGGGCTGATGCGGTTTGTGACTCTGCCCGGTCCGCTGGGACGGCAGCTAC
>JALQWE010000275.1 GCA_023258825.1 Planctomycetaceae bacterium
AAGCTCTACCCGAACGTCGACTTCTACAGCGGCCTGCTGTATCGAGCCATGGGGATCCCGACCAATATGTTCACCGTCATGTTTGCGATCGGACGACTGCCCGGCTGGCTGGCTCACTGGCGCGAGCAGCGTGATGATGCGACCAGTCGCATCTACCGTCCGCGACAGGTCTACACCGGGTCTACGATTCGTGACTACGTTCCCCTGGCGGCACGCACAGCCCCCAAATAACGGGGTCTGGCGCGGTGTCGTATCGGGAGGGCGAGCTAACGGGAGGGCGCGGCTCCTGCCAAGCCGCAAACCTTGTTCTTCGGCTCAGATGGAACTTCGCCCTCCCAAATAATTCGCCCTCCCGGAAAAATCCCCCACACCGGTCGCACAGGAAATCGCAGACATGCCAATCAAAGTCGGAGTCAATGGTGCAGGTGGTCGGATGGGGCAGCGTGTTGTGGCCCTGACCATGAAGGATCCGGAACTGCAGTTGGCCGCAGCCCTCGAATATGCCCAAAGCCCGGTGCTGGGGCAGGACGCTGGTGAACTGGCTGGAGCCGGACGAGCTGGGGTCCCGATCACCTCAGAACTGGGGCAGGCCGTCGATGTGATCATTGACTTCTCAACCCCCGCTGGACTTCGCAGTGCACTCACTCTGTGCGAAAGTCGTCGCATCCCGCTGGTGGTCGCTACGACCGGGATTTCTGCCGAACTGCGGCAGGCAGTCGAAGAAGCTGCTCAGTCAACACCGATTGTCATGGCCCCCAGCATGAGCATGGCCGTTAACCTCGTCATGAAGCTTGTCTCTGAAGCCGCCCGAGTGCTTCGAAACAATACCGACGGGGTGGATGTGGAAATCATCGAACGGCATCACCGGTTTAAGGAAGACGCGCCCAGTGGAACCGCCCTGCAGTTTGGTCGCCTCGTTGCGGAGCAGATGGGCCAGGAAAATCATATTCACGGGCGCGAAGGACGCATCGGCAAACGACCGCTGAATGAGATCGGCTACCACGCCGTTCGGACCGGCGACAATGTCGGAGAACACACGATTATCTTCGGGATGATGGGCGAAACCATCGACCTGACGGTGCGTGGCCATACCCGTGACAGTTATGCCTTCGGAGCACTTGCGGCAGCCCGCTTCCTCGTCAGCAAAAAAGCCGGCCTGTATTCAATGGCCGACGTGCTGGAACTGAACTGAGCGTCAGATCCCATGGAGTGTCGACAGCGAGGCACGCTGTGAGTCGACATGTGCCCGCCGGTAAACTTTTGTCGGCGGCGCCTGACCATGCTGCTCCCGGCGAAAAACTTACTGCCGCCAACTGGAAGCAGGCAGACCACCAGATCAAACCGCGATGATCCAGTACTACGGGTCATCGCGGGGCTGAGTCGGGAATGGGGAAACAAAGGCGCAAGCAGAGCGTGTTTTTAAACACAGGCGACGCTGAGAACACAGAGCTTTACGGCGAAACACTGTGGAACGATCAGTACCGGCGGCAGGAATGGTCATCCAGGTGTTCTGCGCGAGTTTAACTCGTCGCCATCCGTGGCCCATCCCCGCATTTCTTCCACACACGCCCGGCGGAAAAAGCAAACTTCGGTGGTCGTGCTTTCGACAGATCGTCAGTGCTGCAGACGCTGCCGAAACCACTGGGCCGTTCGTTCCAGGCCTGCATCAATCGCCACTGTGGGCCCCAGCAACTCAACAAGTCGATCCGCATTCAGCAAAGACCGCTCGACGTCGCCAGGACGAATCGGGCCAAACTGAATCTCACTTTCGCTGTTCAGACTGACCTTCAACTGGCGAGCCAACTGCAGCGTGGTGGTTTCGCGGCCCGTGCCGACATTCAGAATCCGGTCCGGTATTCTTCCTTCCAGAGCAGCCATATTGGCGCCGGCGACGTCGTCGATGAAGACGTAATCACGAATACAGCCATCGTCGCCGGTAGTGCGTTTCGCAAAGACCTTGACCGCTTCGTGGACCAGCATTCGATTACAGAAAATCGCTACGACACCAGCTTCACCATGAGGATCCTGTCGGGGGCCATACACGTTGGCGTACCGCAGCACCGTGTAGTTCAGTCCATGCTCCTTCCGGAAGCATTCCAGGTACTTTTCCACTGCGAATTTGCTGCAGGCATAGGGACTGAGCGGCACAGGTGTGGTTTCGATCGACGCCCGCGTTCCCTCGGGAACTTCCCCGTAAATCGCTCCGCCGGTGCTGGCAAAGACCAGTTGCCCGACCCGGGATTCCACACAGCACTGCATCACGTTCAGTGACCCGGTGATGTTGATGGCCGCATCACGCTGTGGTTCCCGCACGCTGATGGATACGCTGGCCTGCGCCGCCTGATGGCTGACGGCCGTGGGCTGGAACTGTCGAAAAACCTCCTGCAGCCCCGCCAGATCCCGGATATCCGTGCGAAAAAACTCGGCGCCTGTCGGCACATTTTCACGCCGCCCACCACTCAGGTCATCCACGACAGCCACTGACCAACCCCGGGCGATAGCCTGATCGGCGATATGACTGCCAATAAAACCTGCCCCACCAGTGATAAGTAACCGCATGAATATGTGTCCACGAGAGAAAAAATCTGCATCAGAAATCAATACGCCTGAGGACGAGGCACTTTGCTCCGCGCGACAGACTTCAAAACGGTCACATCGAACGGCAAAAGCACATCTCCAGCGAGCGTACCAGTTATCTATCGCACGAGGATATCACGAGGAACTGGCCACGGTTCGTGAATCCAGTTCAAATTCTGCGGAATGACCGACGGCAAATCAATCTTCGGGTTTGTATTGGCGAGGATTCGGAGACTTGTCGCCGGTTGGTGGTCAGAAGGACGCAGTTTAACGCTTGTAGCGATCGGGAAACGTGGGCGGCGCGAGGCATCCACGGTGTCGACTCCTTATTCAATCCCTGGAGACTGGAAGAATCCCGGCAGAAGTCACTCTCCTTTGACGGCAAAAACTGTTATTCCACGCCGGCAACGGTCGCAGTGTGGAGCTGCGGGAGAGCATCACTTCCCGGGACTTTTCTTCGCCAGTCAGACCTGTTCCTGATACAATACGTTCGTCGCGACGACGGCCGCATCCTGAAATGGTTCGGCGGGGCGTGCCAACGAATCACCCCGGAGCGTCAAACGGAATCGCGAACGGTCATCACGGCCCACGGGGTCTTGCAGCCCGAAAGAACGGTCAACCAGACTCTTTCACAACTGCCGCTCCGGAAAACTTGTTTTACCTCCTCAGAGAATTTCTATGGCCTCCGTTTTTCGCGCAGCAATCGAACGCATGGCGGGGTACGCCCCGGGCGAACAGCCTCAGGAAACCGGCTGGATTAAGCTCAACACCAATGAAAACCCATACCCTCCATCACCACGTGTGGTGGACGCGATTCGCAGGGCTGCGGAGGGACGTCTGAACGTGTATCCCGACCCGGATGCCTCTGGATTTCGTCGCGTGGCAGCCGCCTTGTTTCAGGTTGATCCGGACTGGATCCTGCCAGCCAACGGAAGCGACGAAAACCTGACCATCATCACCCGCTCCTTCTGCGACTCAGGAGAGATGATCGGTTACCCGTACCCCAGCTACGTGCTGTATGAATCACTGGCACAGATTCAGGGCAGTCACGTGGTCAGACTGCTGCTGAATCAGTCATGGAACTGGGACTCAGCAGCAGCGGCTGATCTCCGACGTCAGCTGCGGATCTTTTTTGTCCCGAACCCGAATTCCCCCACGGGAACTCTGTGGACGGCCGATCAGTTGACCGAACTGCTGCCAGACAACGGCGTGCTTGTGCTGGACGAAGCCTACGGAGATTTCCCTGCGCACCCGCACCGCGGCGAGCTCCTGCGGGATGCTCGTTTTGACCGTCGACTGATCGTCACCCGCACCCTCAGCAAGTCTTACAGCCTCGCGGGCATTCGCTTTGGCTTCTCAGTGGCCCATCCGGACCTGATTGCCGGCATGCGGAAGGTGAAGGACAGTTACAACTGCGATGCCGTTGCGATTGCTGCGGCAACAGCAGCACTGGAAGATCAGGACTGGATGCTGCAGAATCGTGCCCGGATTCTGGCCACACGCGATCGACTCGCTGCCGCCCTGAAGGCAGTTGGGTTTTGTGTAACCCCCAGCGAAACCAATTTTCTGTGGACCACACACCCGACTGGTCGGCATCAGGCCATCTACGAGCAGTTGAAGGCCCGCAAAATTCTGGTGCGTTACATGAAATTCGCCAACGCCACGGCTGATGGTCAGACCCTCGATGGGCTGCGTCTCACCATCGGCACCGATGAGGAAATCGATCGGCTGCTGCTGGCGCTGACCGAAATCGTCGCCAGCCTGTGACCCGGCGTTGTTGCCGGCGCACAAACCAGACCTGTTCACTGTCAGATTGAAGCTGAGCATGAAGGACCAGACCAGCAGCGCCTCTGTGTGGGCCTCGTTGCAATTCGACAACCGCTTTACGTGTTGTCTCCCCGGAGACCCGCAGCCTGAAAATTTCCGACGGCAGGTCCGCGGCGCCTGCTATTCGAGAGTGCGTCCCACGCCCGTCGCTGCTCCACGCCTGCTGGGCTGGTCAACCGACATGGCCGCCCGTCTCGGCCTGACACTGGATCCATGGACCACCCCGGAAGTCGCGGAAGTATTCAGCGGCAATCGCCTGCTGGATGGGATGGATCCGTTCGCGATGTGCTACGGCGGCCACCAGTTCGGTAACTGGGCCGGGCAGCTGGGTGACGGCCGCGCCATCAATCTCGGCGAGGTCGTCGCCCCTGATCGCCAGCGCTGGATACTGCAACTGAAGGGCGCGGGCCCCACTCCGTATTCAAGAACTGCCGATGGGCTGGCTGTGCTCCGCTCTTCGGTGCGTGAGTTCCTGTGCAGTGAAGCCATGTTTTATCTGGGAGTACCAACCACACGAGCGCTTAGCCTGGTGGCCACGGGTCAGCTTGTCACCCGCGATATGTTCTACGATGGAAATCCAAAGCAGGAACCGGGTGCCGTCGTCTGTCGCGTGGCCCCGACCTTCACTCGCTTCGGAAACTTTCAACTGCTCGCCGCGCGCAAGGACCTTGATGTCCTGCGGCAGCTGATCGACCACACGATTCTCACCGACTTCCCGCACCTCGGCGTTCCCACGGAGGCGTGCCGCCTGCAATGGTTTCAGGAAGTCTGCGAGCGCACAGCAGAGATGATCGTGCACTGGATGCGCGTCGGCTTTGTGCACGGTGTCATGAACACCGACAATATGTCCATCGCCGGGCTGACCATTGATTATGGTCCCTACGGCTGGCTTGAAGATTTCGATCCGTCCTGGACCCCGAACACGACCGATGCTGCCGGACGGCGTTATTGCTACGGCGAACAACCTCGAATCGGACTCTGGAATCTCGTGCAGCTCGCTAACGCCCTGTTTCCGGTGATGCAGGATGCCTCCGGCCTGCAAAAAGCCATTGATGCCTACACCACACGGTTCAATGACGATTGCAATCAGATGCTGGCTGCAAAACTGGGATTGCCTCCGCAGGCGGATGCTGCAGCGATCGAACTGGCCGGTGAACTGCCGGAACGGCTGCAGGACGCTGAGACCGACATGACGA
>JALQWE010000276.1 GCA_023258825.1 Planctomycetaceae bacterium
ATCGGAGGCAGTGCCCATGGCGATTTCTTCACTGAAGACAATCTCGGACTCTGAACCACCCTTGAACCGCAACCGTGTGACAGCGGCCACCGAGGTGTCATTGGGATCGATCTCAATCGGCCGCACAGCGCCTGGTTCCAGAGTCACCATGCGGAGCTTGATGTTCCCGCTGCTGGCGAACGCCTTATTTACCTTCTCACGAACACGGTCTTCTGCAGTCAGCGACTGTGCTTCCTCACCGGACGCCGCATCCGCATCATGACTGTCTCGCTCTGTCGAACGCAATCGGAAATACCGACCCACACCTTCCGTGTTTTCAGCGCCCACCGTCAGCCGCTCGAGGGCGAAATCGTCACCGAATTCCGCCTTCAGGGCTGCAGCCACATCATCCGTTTTCTGCGGTTCTGTGGTCTGGAAGGACACCATCGTGCCCCCGGTGAAGTCGATGTCGTAATTCTTCTCACCGCGGACAAAGAACGCTCCCAGCCCGATCGCAATGATCGCGGCCGAAATCGTAAACAGCAGGTTGCGATACTTCATGAAGTCCAGATTGGTTTCGCCAATCGCCTGCATCATGCTGATGCGACGCATCCAGCCACATCGCTCGGACAGATCAAACAGCAGCCGACCCACATACAGGGCGGTAAACATGCTGATGGCCAATCCGATAAACAGCGTCACCGCAAAACCTCGGATCTGGTCTGTTCCGAAGTAGAACAGCACGACGGATGTCAGCAGTGTGGTTACGTTGGAGTCAAAAATCGTGATAAAGGCTTTATCAAAGCCGTTCTGAATGGCCACACGAACACTGGATCCCTTGCCCAGTTCTTCCCGCATACGTTCGTAAATCAGAACGTTGGCATCAACGGCCATCCCGATGGTCAACACAATGCCCGCGATTCCCGGCAGCGTAAACGTGGCGTTGATCGCCACCATGGCCCCGACGGTCATGATCAGATTCAGAATCAGCGAAATGACGGCAATCAACCCCGCAAAACGGTAGTAGACAACCATAAACACAATCACCGCCAAACCACTGATGGCCGTTGCCGAAACACCCTTGTTGCGGACGTCCGCACCCAGAGTCGGGTCGACGGTGGCTTCGCTGAGCGGCTTGGGATCGATTGGAACTTCCAAAGCACCAGCATTCAGGACGGAAACCAGCTCATCAGCTTCTTCGACACTGAATCCGCCGGATCCACCGGAGATTTGTCCACGGTTCGTAATCTGCTCACGAATCACAGGAGCACTGTCCACCGTACGGTCCAGCACAATCGCCAGTCGTCGATCAGGAACTCCGTCACGCGGAACATTGCGACCCGTCAGCTGACCGAACAAATAGGCTCCGGTCTGATCAAATGCGAAGCTGACCACAATTTCACCGCTCTGCGGATCGAATTCGCGAAACGCCGAACGCAGATACTGCCCGGTCACCTGCTCATCCTTGCTCTCAACCAGCAGCAGGTATTCTTCGGTGTCGTAGGATTCGAACTTGCCGTCCACCTGACGCTCCGCCTTAATTGGTCGGCTGATCACGTCGGCGTCCTGCAGCAACTTGGGAACCCCGTTCTTTTCAGCGGCGCGGACCCAGCGGGCTCGCACTTCACCGTCAATAATCAATTCCTTCTGACTCAGATCCAGCTCGCGAGCAGCACGGATCATGTCCGCATCAGCCCGATTCGCCACGATGAAGAACTCAAGACTTCCCAGTCGAGTGATGCGACGCTTGATGTCGTCCACCGTCTGGGGATCTTCACCCGGAATAATTACTTCAATTCGATCGGTACCTACGGCGCGAACGGTGACTTCTTCTGTCCCCGACTGGTTCACGCGGCGACTGACGGCACCAACCATCTGGTCCATCACCTGCGGCGTGACCTCTTTCCCTTCGCCGCGAACCTGGAACACCATGTTGGTGCCCCCGGCAAGGTCAATCCCCAACCGAAATCGCTCGGACAACGGCCGATTTTCAAGCAGTGAAGTCAGGAACGGCGAAATCCCCAGCACCAGTGTGAACAACACCAGTCCGATACGGGAGCTCCACTCAGGAACGCGCAAACCCTTTGCCAGGTAGTGTGCAGCCACGAACGGCAGCACAATCATCCCAAGCACGACCAGGAGGTAGACAAGTTCGCTGACCCCGGAAGCGGGCGGCGCCACAACCTCGGGCGCGCTGACGATGGCATCAGAAGAAGCCGCCTCTTTCGCAGCGGATTCGGCCAATTCTTTGGAAAACGCTTCTGAAGCAGTTTCACCGGCTTTTGTCGCAGACTCCGCCACTTCCTTTCCGGCTTCCGGAGCCTGAAGGAGCAGAATCAACAGCCCTTGCAGCAACAATGACATCAGTGGGTTCCTGAGGGAAATCGTCGGATCTGAGGCGATCGTGACGTTCAATAGGAGAATGTGATCAGAAAACGATGCGTATATGTACCGAAATGCGGGACTTCATGACAATTCCAGGAGCCCGCACTGTCCACAATCCGGGAAATTTCCGTGTTTTAAGCGCCGGTGGCAGGGACGGAAGGACGGGAAAGCTGTGTTTTTTCCGCCATTCACCCGTCCTGGTCAGTGTCGAGGGCGTGATTTCGGACCTCAGCCCACCATGCCCACAGTCACCGCAAATCGCCCAAAATGGGTCGATCAGAAAGCCGACTGCCCGCCTGACGGGCGACCGACTCGCACAGCCAACCGACTTTACAAGGCACGACTTGCCCCCCGTTAAAGCAGCAGGCCTTTCCCGGGGAATCCGCACGGCATCAGGTCGCCGGCGTCTCGGTCTTGTCTTCCAGCAGCCCGTGAATCGCGCTGCGAAGAAAGCGAATTCGCGTGGAATCATCGACTTTCAGAGTCACGAACCGGTTGTCCGCAGACAGGTCGGCAATCGTCCCGATGATTCCCCCCGTTGTGACGACCCGGTCGTTTTTCTTCAACGCGTTGAGCGTTTCCTGCCGCCGCTTTTGCTCGCGCTGCTGAGGGCGCAGCAGAATCAGATAAAACATCGCCGCAATGAAAATCAAGGGCAGGAACTGGGTCAGCGTCGGAGTTTCGTCGGGGCGGGGCTTTGCCGGTGCTTTTCCAGCAGCTGCCGGACTGCTGTCGGTTTTCCCCGAATCAGACTCAGCCTGCGCCGGGGCTGCCTGCGTCGCTGCCTTTTCTTCCACAGCAGCAGCAGGAGCTGCCGCGGCCTGAGATTCTGCGGCAGCGGCAGGGGTTTCGGACGCCTGCTGAAGTCCCCCGCAAACAAGCTCTATCGCCAGCCCCAGAAGACCAGCCAGAATGGACGATGCCCCCACGTAGATTCCCCTCAACTAGACAGTCTTCCAGATCACCCAACACAACCACGCTGCCGGCTGGCCGTCACATCAACAGGCATCTGGCGCCGAATCGCTGCCAGTCACCCTGTCCTGCGGCCCGCAGGATACCCCAGCGCAGAACCCGATAGTTTACGGAGCCCCGGCCCAGCGGGCAAGCAGGTTCACCCGAAACTCCCCCAAACGTCCCTCAATCACCGCCGCTCGCAGCTGGCGAACCAGTGTCTGATAGTAGGTGATATTGTGCAGCGACAGCAGAATCGGGCCAAGCATCTCTTTGGCCACAAACAGATGTCGCAGATACGATCGTGTGTAGCGAGTACAGGCGATGCATGGACATTCCGGGTCCAGTGGAGTCAGGTCCCGCTGGTGCGCCGCATTCCGCAGCCGGACCGGTCCGGCACTGGTGAACGCCATGGCATTGCGACCGTTTCGAGTGGGCATGACACAGTCAAACATGTCGATGCCGCGACAGACCGCTTCGAGAATGTCTTCCGGCCGTCCCACTCCCATCAGATACCTCGGCTTCGCTGCCGGCAGGATTGGCACGGTGCAGTCCAGAGTCGCGTACATGCTGGCCGGCGGTTCGCCCACGCTGAGCCCTCCGACGGCATAACCAGGAAAGTTCAGGGCCAGCAGTCCCTCGGCCGAACGTCGTCGCAATTCCGGGTGCACGCCCCCCTGCACAATTCCAAATAAGGCCTGATCTTTTCGGGTTTGTGCCGCGAGACAGCGTTCGGCCCAACGCGTTGTCCGATCCACCGCCTTACGAATCTTCTCAGGTGTTTCACCGGCCGGCGGACACTCGTCCAGACACATGATACAGTCTGCCCCAAGGTCCTCCTGAATCTGTATGGCACGCTCCGGAGTCAATTCGAGGAGATTTCCGTCGATGTGTGATCGAAATACAATGCGATCATCATCCAGCTTTCGAAGGTCCGCCAGACTGAACACCTGAAATCCGCCACTGTCTGTGAGGATGGGTCCGTCCCAGTCCATAAATCGATGCAGGCCACCATGTTCCGCAACGATCTTTTCACCCGGACGCAGTGCCAGGTGGTAGGTGTTCGCCAGCACCATCTGCGCCCCGGACTGTTTCAACTGAGCTGGCAGCAGTCCCTTGACTGTTCCCAGAGTCCCCACCGGCATGAACGCGGGGGTTTCCAGAACACCATGTGGTGTCTGCAGGCGTCCGGCGCGGCCGCTGGTTGAAGAATCCACAGCGTCCAGATGAAATGCAAATGAGCTCATAGATCAAATGTGTCCCGGACGCAGAATCAACCGGAAGTGCACCAGTGATTCTCAGACGTCAGATAAACGGTCGCATCGTCCGCAGCTGGGCCCCCGGCAGCAACTCCTCCGCCACTCGCCTTAACCCACCCGGCCAAGGCCATCTGCATCGCAGGATACATCTCGCCGAAGCCCCCACCGCGTCTCCCCGGCCACCGCCAGAATTCAGGGCAGGAAACGCTGCGAGGCCGCCATTATGGTGCAATCACCGCCAGCGTCCAGTCGGAAGTATCGCCGCAGCGGATTTCCATTTCCAGTGGCTCCACCCCGCTCCGGAAAACCAGAAATGCGGTGCCATGAATCCGATGCAGATCGGAATGCTCAGGCGTCAGCCACAGATCCTGTGTCCCGGCTTCCGCCACCCGCAAGCGTGATTCCTGCTGGCTCCACAGTTCGAGGGCTGACAGCAGAGGCATGCCGAGGCAGGACTCCAGCACGTCGTCGAAATCCCGACTCCCCATGATCAGATCACCCAGTGCCACATCAGATCGCTGCATGGCGTCCAGAAACCGAACGGCGGCGACCCGAGCCCCGCCGCGGCAACCCGCCTGAGTCAGTGTTCGCGGATTCGCAAACACCGGCGCACTTCCGGGCTGCTGCTGGTACATCCGAATTCGCTGTTCGAAAAGACAACAGGGTCCGACCAGGCGATGCTCCACACGATGCGCCACCGCTTCATGAAACCAACCGGGAATTTCCAACTCCGGCAGCCCCGCCTTGCGACGCTCAACAAGCCGGGAATACATGGCCGCATGTGTGAACTCATGGGCCAGCAAACCTGCCAGCTCCCGCCCTGACAAACGCTGAGAGCCGTCACGATCCAGATACACGATGTCGCCGCCCAGCCCTGTCCGTGGGTCCAGAAAATCGCCTTCCCGAACACAACCCCGAACTGGAATCGCCCCCCGAGTCCGCTCCTGTTCCAGGGGCGTCAGCACAATCGTCAGTCGTCCATCCCCATCCACATCGCCAATCGCACCGGCCTCCCGCTCCACC
>JALQWE010000277.1 GCA_023258825.1 Planctomycetaceae bacterium
GGCCACGAAGGTGAACCGATGCGGTGACGCCTGTTTGATGTTCAATCCGATCTGCACGGTCAATTCGCCGGGAAATGTCACCAGCACAAATTCCCCGATGCGCAGTCCCCCCACTTCGACTGTCAGCATCTTTGACTCGGCCTGTTCCACCTGTCGCTGATGCATTTTCAGCAGTTGCAGGTTGGTCTGCAGTTTCGTGAGTTTTTCCATGGTGCGGATGTTCTGTTCGTACGCCTTGAGACCTGCACGATTTTCAGCATCCAGCCGTTCCAGATCCTGACGACCGTTGGCCTGATCCAGCAGATAGCGATGAGAATACCAGGCGGGGTACTGAGGATTAACCGCGTGCTGGATGTAGAGTGGCAGGAACGTGCGAAAATTCAGATTGGTGGCCTGCAGCGACGTCAGCAGTTTCGTTTGCTCTGCCTCCAGATTTCGAATTCGCTGCTCAAAGTCGGTGGCCCATGGAATTTCCAGCGACTCATTCATGACCCGCAGCGTGGCCTGATCAACGGGCTCGGCAATGGCCCGCAGCCCACGCAGCACATTCAGCCCCAGCATGTTCCCGAAGGGCTCGCTGTCATGCGGCGTTGACACATCCTTGTAGGTCACCGGATTGATGTCACCAGCGCACCCCTGCACAAAAAACGCCATGGCCCCATGGCCCAGGTTTTCTTCGATCACAGTGGAGGCAAAGCCCGGAAAGTCTGCAGAACTCAGACCACTGGGAACACCATGAATCGGATGACAGGCGAAATTGTAAACGGCAGCCAACGGGGTCCCATCCAGACGATCCAGTCGCAGCAGACCAATTTCCGGATCGACCGGACCAATCCCGGTGACTTCATCATCCCACGGCATCGAATACGCGCGTCGCACATCCGCTTCACTCCCGTCGACCAGTCGCAGGCGACGATTCTCCATGATGCGGACTTCCTGCCCAACGCCGGAACCGGCACGCACGGGCACGAGTTGTTTCCACGCTTCCTGCACCGCGGCGATTGTCCGTTCGGCCACATCGGAACAAACAATCCCATGGCAGTGACTCGCGTTGACGAACACCTGCCGCGGCGGAATGCCCAGCGACGTTTGTAAGGAGTCACGCACGGTGCCGAGAAACGAGTCACGAATGTGGCCGATTCCACCGATGGCCACCGCGTCCACAGTGATCAGTACCGCCACGGTTTCGCCCTGCTTCAGCACCAGGGCCTTGGCGAACAGCGGATCGTTGAAGGGTTGAGTGCGATCGGTGATGTCAGCTCGCGCGGTTCCCGCCAGCAATTCGTCCGCCTGTGCCGTTGCCGGACAGACCATCATCAGGAAGAAAGCCAGAATGCTGGCAGAAAGGAGGACTCCGCGGATCGGCCCTGGAACGCACATCATGGACTCTGCCCTTGGCGGAAGAATTGCTGTGAAAAGAGGGGACCGGTCATCCGTAAATCCGCCTGCTCCCGGGATGCGGTCACAGTGGGGACGGTTGACGGCGGAGCTGGGGTGGTGAGTGTCCGTGGGCGAGTATCGTCGAATAGTGGGCGTGGAGCAACGCTGCGGCGGCCGGAATCACGTCCTGGATCAGTGCGGGGATTGCTGGAATTCTTCCCGCAGCATGAACTTGAGGACCCGCAGGAACGAGAAAAAAGCGCGCTGTGCGGGACGGTACAACCGGCGTTTTGTCGGTTGTGTTCAGTGGGTCCCGCGGTAAGATGCGGATTTCAGTCAGATTCACCAGCATTTTCTCTCAGCGGTCTCCGGTTTTCGGGGTCAAAGTTGCCATCTCATGTCTGTTTCTGCAGAGTCGTCCGGTAGTTTTCCCGCCCCCTCAGCGCCGATGGGAGACCTCGCGATCCTCGCCGGATCCGGAAATCCTGGTTTTGCCCAGCGGATTTCAGAATGTCTGGGCGTCAGCCTGACTCCCTGTCAGGCACAGGTCTTCAGTGAAGGCAACGTGTTTGTCCGTGTGCTGGAAAACGTCCGTGGACGCGACTGCTTTGTTGTGCAGGGCGTCCATCGTCCGGTCAATGACAACTTTGTAGAACTGTTGTTCTGGATCGATGCTCTGAAGCGTGCCAGCGCAGCGCAGGTGACCGCGGTCATTCCCTACTTCAGTTATGCCAAGGGCGACAAAAAGGATGAACCGCGTGTTTCGATTCGAGCCCGTGTGTGTGCGGACGCGATCGAAGCGGCCGGGGCGGACCGCGTTCTGACCATGGACCTGCACAGCCCGCAGATTCAGGGCTTCTTCAGTGTCCCGGTGGATCATTTGTACGCGCGACAGGCAATCTGCGATCACATACGCACACTGAACATCCCCAACCTCGTCATCTGCAGTCCGGATGTGGGATTTGCAAAATCCGCCTCTGCCTTTGCCAATCTGCTGGGGGTCCCGGTTGTGATTGGCAACAAACAGCGGAAAGACCACACCGAAACGGCGCAGGTGCTGGAAGTGATCGGAGATGTGGAAGGCTGCAACGTTTTAATGGTCGATGACTTCACCATCACAGGCGGCTCGATGGTCAGCATGGCAGAAGTCCTGAAAGCACGCGGAGCACGTGATATTTACGCCGCGGTTTCGCATGGCGTCTTGTCGCGTGGTGCCGTCGCACGAATTGAAAACAGCGTGATTCGGCGGATGTTCATGACAGACACGATTGAGCCGGCGATGGAACCGCTGGGCTCGCGAATTGAAATCATCTCCGTGGCACCATTATTTGCCCAGGCGATTTATTCCATTCATCGACGCACCAGTGTGAGCATGTTGTTTCCGGACGTGAAGTCGCTGTAGGCGGCCCTGAAGGCCCCTGCGAATCTTTCGTGCGGACAGACACATTCCACACTGAAGTTGCTGAAGCGGAAAATCGACTGGCGAAGCCACGGGGCACCGTGAGGCTCACCGTTGACGTTCAGCCAGCCGGTCGCCGCATGATTCACGGTGAAGGGACAGCGGCCGAATTCAACAGAATTCGCCTGCCCGCAGAGGCTTTAGCGACAATGATAAACTGTGTATTCCTGATGGATTTTTGTTGATTTCAGTCGGTTTGAAGAGTCATGACAAAACTGTCCCCGATGATGGAACGGTACCAGGCCGTGAAGGCTGAGCATCCGGGAGCGATGCTTCTGTTTCGCATGGGCGACTTTTACGAATTGTTCTACGAGGATGCTCAGAACGCCGCGCGAGTGCTGGGGCTGACGCTGACCAGCCGCGACAAAAGTTCCGAGAATCCGGTGCCGATGGCCGGGTTTCCCTGGCATCAGCTGGATTCGTATCTGCAGAAGCTGATTCATGCCGGTTTCCGAGCCGCGATCTGTGACCAGGTAGAAGATCCCAAAAAGGCAAAGGGGCTGGTTCGTCGCGAAGTCACGCGAGTCGTCACGCCGGGAACACTGACTGACGACCAGATGCTGGATCCGCGTCAGAGCAATTTTCTGGCCAGTGTCGCGCCGTCACGTACGGGGATCGGGCTGGCGTGGCTGGAATTGTCGACCGGACGATTTTTTCTGACCGATCTGGAGCCTGCACAGCTGCAGGATGAACTCGCGCGGATTCGCCCGGCAGAATGTCTGATTCCCGAAAGCGCGGCGCAGGATGGTCCGCTGGCTGGTCGACCCGGTGACAGTCAGACCTTCGTCATCACCACCCGTCCGGACTGGTGTTTTGCGCGGGATGAATGTCGGCGACTGCTGAATGAGCACTTTGGAACGGTGACGCTGGAGGGCTTTGACGTCGAGGACACTCCGGCCGTCACAGCCGCCGGCGCCCTGCTCGAATATGTCCGTGAAACATCGCGCACAGCGTTGCCTCATATCGCGCGACTTGAATACTGGCGCCGTGGCCGCCACATGATCATCGACGAAGCCACTCGACGCAGCCTCGAACTGACGCAGACGCTGCGGGACGGTCGTCGGGATCTGACACTGCTGGGCGTCATGGACGAAACCAGCACCCCGATGGGCTCGCGGCTGCTGGCAGAGTGGTTGTCCAGTCCATTAACGGATATTGAGCAGATCACTCAGCGGCAGGACGCCGTGGAGGAACTGCTGGGGCAGATGTCTTTGCGGGACGATGTGCGGGACCTGCTGAAACAGACCTATGACCTGCAGCGACTGACCTCACGCGTCGCGACGGGACGCTGCAGCCCACGAGACCTGATCTGCCTCGCCCGCACGCTGCAGCAGCTGCCGCGACTGCGTGCGAAACTGGCCGAACGCCGGTCTCGTCGTCTGCAGATGCTGGAACAGCGGATCGAACTGTGTCCCAACGCCTGCGCCGCAATTCTTGATGCACTGGTCGAAGATCCGCCTCTGACCGTCACGGAAGGAGGTGTGATTCGCCCGGGGTACAATGCGGAACTGGATGAATTCCGTGACCTGATGCGCGGTGGTCGGCAGTGGATGGCCGCGTATCAGGCAAAGGAAATCGAACGCACCGGGATCCCCAGCCTGAAAATCGGCTTCAATAAGGTCTTCGGCTACTATCTGGAAGTGACGGCCGCCAATCGGGAACGAGTTCCGGCGGACTATATTCGCAAGCAGACACTGAAAAATCAGGAACGCTTCATTACTCCGGAACTGAAGGAGTATGAAGAGAAGGTACTGCGTGCCGAAGATCGCGCGATCGCTCTGGAACAGGAGCTCTTCGCCGCCCTGCGTGAGCAAGTCGCTGTGGACGTGCCCTTACTGCTGCGGACAGCAGACGCCATGGCAGAAATCGATGTGCTCGCCGGTCTCGCGACTATTGCCGCCAACGGCAACTACTGTCGCCCGACGTTGTCGCAGCAGGGGGTACTGGATATCCGCGATGGACGGCATCCCGTCCTGGATCGGCTACTGCCAAAGGGACAATTCGTACCGAACGATGTGCGACTGGGCCTGGCAGCTGCTGGTGATGGTGACAAGGCGGCGGGCCGAGTCCAGATTATTACCGGGCCAAACATGGCGGGTAAGAGCACCTACATTCGCCAGGCGGCCCTGATCACTGTGATGAGCCAGATTGGTTCATTCGTCCCGGCTCGCTCTGCCGTTGTCGGTATTGCAGACCGGGTCTTCGCCCGAGTGGGAGCGAGTGACGAACTGGCTCGAGGCCAAAGTACATTCATGGTGGAAATGACGGAGACGGCGCGAATTCTGAATTCAGCAACCGCCGGCAGCCTCGTGATCCTCGATGAAATCGGCCGTGGAACCAGTACCTACGACGGCATTTCACTGGCCTGGGCGATCACCGAATATCTGCACGATGAGACTCAGTGTCGCACCATGTTCGCCACCCACTATCATGAACTGACCGATCTGACCACAACGCTCAAACATGCCTCCAACTGGAACGTCGCGGTCAGTGAAAGCAACAATGACGTGGTCTTTCTGCATCGCATTGTGGAAGGAGCCGCTGGGCGAAGTTACGGAATTCATGTCGCCAGAATCGCCGGCGTCCCGCGACTGGTGACCGAACGAGCGGCCACCATCCTTGCGACGCTGGAAAACGACCATCTGCAGGCCGATGGCAAACCCCGAGTTCCGCAGCGCGAGACCAGCACTCAGAAACGCCAGCAGCGATCTCTGTTTCAACTTCCCGAAGATCCCGTGCTGGATGAGATCCGA
>JALQWE010000278.1 GCA_023258825.1 Planctomycetaceae bacterium
AGTCACGAATGGATTCACCATGCTGAATACATTTCGTAGTAATTCAAAGTACTCGAACAATCCTAGCAGTTTTCCGTCTCTGGGGATCTCGTTCGGAGCCACAACGGGCGCAAGTGCTGTCCCCGAACCGGGAACGATGTTGATGTCCGGCCTGATCGGGCTTGGGTTGGTGTATCGATTGCGACGCCGAACCGCTTGCTGATGCTTCGGATTGGTGATGTGAAACAGAGGCCTTCCGGAACGCTGTGAATTTTGCAGTTTCGGCAGGCCTTTTTCACAGATTGCCCGGCAGAAATCCGCTTGATGTCTGTGACGGCCCCGCCTGTTTCAATTTCAATGACAGGCCGGCATGTTCCGGGATCGGGAACTGCTTCAAACCCATTGGCGGCAGGCCGAGACTGGCTGACAACGCCTCTGACTTGCCGGATGGCTGTCATCTCGCCACCCGAGGGTGTCGTGCCCTGCCAGGCGGCGTTGAACGACGGGAGTTCCGCGTATCCCGAGGCATCATTGTCTCCCAGCGAGACAGGACGTCAGCGTTCGGGTGCCGCTGAGTGAATTTCGGGACAGAGGGGACTGGCGGGACGCGGAATCAGCCTGTGGCGGGTCATCGGCACGATTCGGCGGGGCACTGCGTTTGTGCGTGCGAATCACAGGGTCGCGAGATTGGCAGCGATGTGTGTGAAGGCCGGTGCAGCCATGCGATTGAAGTACTCCCAGGAATGGCCACCTCCGGACGATTCGAGGTCCCGTTCGTGAAGGATGCCGGACGAGGACAGTTTCATGCCCAGCCGTGCACAGCCATCGAACCAGTCGTGGTCGGCGGGGTCACAGCAGAAGAACTGGTGTCGGGGCCATGCGAGGGGCTGCAGATTGAGCACCACGGTCGCCTGGCGAGCGGCTTCGGCATCGGGGAACATCTGATCAAGCGGAATGCCTGATCCGTAAAGCTGGTGGAAATCGACGGTGGGTGAGATGGCTGCCACGACGGGAAAACGGCTGGCGTATCGGTAGGCTAGCTGCAGGGCCCCCTGACCGCCCATGCTGATTCCCAGCAGGGCGATGTGAGGAGGTTCCACGTCAAGGGTTTGTTGAATCCACGGCACAACTTCGTTGAGCAGCCATTGCTGGGGCGTGAGTGAGGCGTGGAATTCTGTGCAGACGACATCGAGCCACCAGCTGCGTCGACCGGCGGGGCAGACAGCGGCCAGGCGATGTTGCTGCAGCAGGCTGGTGAAGACGCTGTTGCTGGTGAGAGAGATTTCCCCGTGCCCATGCAGAAACAGGACGACACCAGCGGGCCGTTGATCGGTGGCCGGCTGAAACACATCAACGGTGCTGTGCCCGAGGGGCAATTTTTGCCAGCGTTGCAGCAGATCCTCGGTGGTTTCCGGTCGGTCAGGAGGATTGGAGCCTGGAAAGAGGCGTCGGAGGCTGTCAAACATGGGACGGGATTCCTGAGCAACAGAGAGCTTTATTGAAAGCGGGTGAGGTTGTAGCATACGGCGACCGGCAGCCCAACCGCGAACGGGTGCGGTTTCGCAACCATCAGACGGTGAAAAAACGCGATGAACTGGGGGCGTGGGGTTGGGGCAGGCACGTGCAGGTGGAATTCAGTTGAGGAAGAATGGCGATGAGTGGTCCCAACTATGAGCAGCGGCGTGGTCGTTTATTGCGGCGGTTTCGTGAGGTCGGCATTGACAGTCTGCTGGTGAGCAGCGTGTCCAGCGTGCGTTATCTGACCGGATTTACCGGAGATTCCTCGTGGCTGTTTGTGTCGCCAGGACTGACCGTGATTCTGAGCGATACCCGCTATGAGACTCAGTTGGCAGCGGAATGTCCGGACGTGCGGGCTGAGATTCGAGATGCGGGCAGCACGGTGGTGGAGCTGGCCGCGCGGACCATGCGGAGTGCGGGGGTGAGGCAGACGGGGTTTGAGGCGGAGCATTTGACATGGGCCACGCATCGGGCCTTGCAGGTCGCTGTGGAATCGGCCTCTGGCGGCGGGCTGTTGCCGATGACGGGGCTCGTGGAACGTCAGCGGGAAGTGAAGGACCGATTTGAGCTGGAGCAGATCCGGGAAGCGATTCGGATCGCGGAGCGGGGGTTTGGCGTCGTCCGCAGTTCATTGCGAGCGACTCAGACGGAAACGGACATCCGTTACCTGCTGGAATCATCGATGCGAGACTTTGGTGGGCATGGGCCGGCCTTTGAACCGATTATCGGGGTGGGTCCGACGGCTGCATTGCCGCATGCGCATGCCGGGCAGCGGCGGGTTTCGGAGCATCCTGTCTTGTTGATCGATTGGGGTGCGACGAATGCAGCGGGGTATCGCAGTGACCTGACGCGGGTTTTGATTACGGGCAAGCCAACTAAGCAGATTGAGCGGGTCTATCAGACGGTCCTGGGGGCTCAGCGGGCCGCGATAGCGGCGATTCGGCCTGGGGCACGGTGTGCGGACGTGGATCGGATTGCCCGGGGGATGATTGCCGATGCCGGATTTGAGAAATTCTTTGGCCATGGGCTGGGGCATGGGTTTGGATTGGACATTCACGAGTCGTTGCGGATGAGTCCGCTCTCGAATCAGGAATTTGAGCCCGGGATGGTCGTCACGGTGGAGCCGGGGGTTTATCTTCCGGGGAAATTCGGTGTGCGGATCGAGGATGATGTCCTCGTGACTTCGGACGGCTGTGAGGTCCTGACGAAAGTTCCACGCGAATTCGAAGAGGCCTTTGTCGGGGTCCTTGCATAAATTTCATGTTTTTACGACATTGCGTCATTCAGGTGGCTGTTTTTGGGTGTGTCGGGCCGCTGAGAGCCTGCGAGGTCGGTTGAGCGTGTGGTGGCAAACAAATTGCCGCGTCACGGTGGGGCTGTTCGCGGGAAATGGCGGTTCTGGCTGGCAGTTTACAAGCAAGAGTTCCCGCACCCAGGAGCTCGGAGGTGATTTTTTTCATGGCGAAACCTGTGGAAAACGAAGACAAAGGCGAATCGTTCGATCTGGATAAGTTCCGTAAGCTCTTGCAGCTGATGGAGAAGTACGGGGTCACGGAAGTGAATCTTCAGAACGACGAAGAGTCATGGAAGGTTCGCCGTGGTCCTCGACAGGTCGCGTACGCTCCGGCGGCCGTGCCTGCGGAATATGTGCCGACGGCGGCAGCAGCACCTGTGGCAGCACCGGCTGTGCCAGCGGCTACTGCCGCAGTGGCAGCGCCAGCGCCGGCGGGCATCACGATCAACGCACCGACTGTTGGGACATTTTATTCTCGTCCCAGCCCGGATGACCCGGCGTTCGTCAGTGTGGGTTCGGTGGTGAAGCCGGATACGGTGGTTTGCATCATTGAAGCGATGAAAGTCTTCAATCAGATTCAGGCAGAGAAATCTGGCCGGATCGTGGAGATTCTGGTGCAGAACGGTGACGCGGTCGGGTTCGGGCAGCCATTGTTTCGACTGGAACCCTAGTCAGCGACTGGGCTTGCTGGGTGTGTACTCAACTTCGGCGGGAAAACACAGAGAACGCAGCAGCGTGTCGGAGATGCTCTGTTTGCGTGACGTGCTGTGTGCCGTTGCGGTGGGCCTGCTGAATTGGAAGGGCGCACCGTGCGCTGGGCTGTTTGCACCTTGCAGGTCCGGTTCGAAGGCGGGTTATGTTGCAATGCCTCGGGACGGTTTTGATGCGTTCACAGAGAGTGTGTCCGGTTGGGAAAGACCAGTGGTGGCGATGAGCCGTGGTTATGGATTTCCACAACTCAATTTCTGGCTCTTAATTCAGTGGGCTGATTCATGTTTCAACGAATTCTGATCGCTAACCGTGGTGAAATTGCGCTGCGGATCATTCGCGCCTGTCGAGAGCTGGGGATCGAGACGGTAGCGGTCTACAGTGAGGCTGATAAGGGGGCTCATTATCTGGATCTTGCGGACGAGGCGTGGTGTATCGGGCCGCCGCAGGCGTTGGAGAGCTATCTGCAGATCAAGCGGATCATCAGTGCGGCAGAGATTGGCAACGTGCAGGCGGTGCATCCCGGTTACGGATTTCTAGCCGAGAATTCGCACTTTGCTGAGGTTTGTCGCAGTTGCAACATTGAATTCATTGGTCCGCCGGTGGAAGCGATGCAGCAGTTGGGTGACAAGGTGAGTGCCCGCGAGATCGCCATGAAAGCCGGTGTACCGTGTGTGCCGGGAAGTGACGGGCTGGTCACGGATGTGGAAGAGGCTGTGAAGATCGCTGATCGGATTGGTTATCCGGTGCTGATCAAGGCGACGGCTGGCGGCGGTGGTAAAGGCATGCGAGTGGCTGGCAATGAAATTTCGTTGCGAGCTGGTCTGGCGGCGGCAAGTGCGGAGGCGGAAAAGGCGTTCAAGAATGCCGGCGTGTATCTGGAAAAGTACATCGAGCGTCCGCGGCACGTGGAAGTGCAGATTCTGGCGGACAATCATGGCAACGTGGTGCATCTGTGGGAACGTGACTGTTCGTTGCAGCGTCGTCACCAGAAGTTGGTTGAGGAAGCTCCGGCACCGAAGCTTCCGGCAGAAGTTCGTCAGCGGATCTGTTCGTGTGCTGTGGAACTGGTGCGTCAAGCCGGTTACACGAATGCTGGCACCTGTGAATTCATTGTGGACAAGGATTTCAACTTCTACTTCATTGAAGTCAACGCCCGCATTCAGGTGGAGCATCCGGTAACGGAACTGGTCACCGGCATCGATCTGATCAAACAGCAGATTCTGATTGCGGCAGGGGAGAAGTTGCCGTTCACCCAGGCTGATATCCCTCATTCAGGGTGTGCCATTGAATTACGCGTGAACGCCGAAGACCCTGATAATGGTTTCCGGGGAAGTCCGGGAACGATTACGAAACTGCGACTGCCGGGTGGGCCTGGCGTGCGTTTTGATTCGCATGTGTACGAGGGATACACGATCAGTCCGTACTACGATTCGATGATTGGCAAGCTGATTGTCTGGAAGCCCACGCGTCGCGAGGCGATTGAGTGCATGCGGCGGTGTCTGCATGAGTTTGTGATCGAAGGGGTCAAGACCACATTGCCTCTGGCGAAGAAGATGTTCAGTCATGCGGACTTCGTGGACTTCGCCGTGGATACCACGTTTGTCGAGCGGACGTTCTGATGGTCTGTGGCTGATCGCCGAGTCGGCCTGCGGTTTGATTCTGATGGGTGACCTGCAGCCAGTGCCGGAGAACGCGGAGAAACGCAGTGCACGGCAGTGGTAAGGGTCTGTGGTCAACGGATTCGGGAGAATCGGGTTTTGTGCCGGGGGCTGCGTTGAATTTACAGCGGCGACACCCCTCTGTGTCCAATGTTTTTTTGATTTCTACAGGAAGTGCTTCATGACTCAGGGAATTAAGCGAGTTGCCTTGTTGTTTGCCGGCGGTCCGGCACCAGGTGCCAATGCCGTCATTTCGGCGTGTGCAATTTCGTTTCTGCGTGCTGGCGTGGAAGTGGTGGGGATCCGCTACGGCTACTCCAACCTGATCGATTACTCACCATCGTCACCACTGGTCGAGGGCCAGCATTACAAGATGCTGACAGAAGTTTCGCTGCGAAGAACGCGCAGCAAAGA
>JALQWE010000279.1 GCA_023258825.1 Planctomycetaceae bacterium
GTTCGGGCCAGAGAGCCTGGGCGCGGTGGGAATGGCAGGGCGACCTTTGGAACGGAAAGTGGAGTGAATCCTGGCTGGAGCTGCCCGATCCCACCTGCATGGCCAGTTTGATCCGACATCCTCACGGGGAACTGATCTTTTCCAATCCGGCGGATGCGCGACAGAGAAAGTCGCTGACGATCCGTTCCAGCCTTGATGGTGGACGCACGTGGAGTCGCGGGCGACTGCTGGATCCGGGTGGTGCGATGTATTCCTGTCTGACGGTGCTTGCCGATGGCCGTCTTGGAGTGCTCTACGAAAGTGTTGATGCTGGCGGGCTTGTCTTTGTCCGGTTTCCACTCGACTGGGTGCAGGAAGGGGCGAGTGTGCCGACGGTTTCAGAGGGGCGGCTGGAGACCACTGGTAAGTTCGGCTGGTGGTTGGCGCGACACGCAGAAAAACTGCAGGAGACGCAGAAGGGAAATGTTCAACTGGCCTTCCTTGGTGATTCGATCACTCAGGGCTGGGAGACGACCGGCAAAGCGGCGTGGGAGCGACATTTCAGCGGAAAGCGCGCTCTCAACTATGGTTTTGGAGGTGACTCCACGCAGCATGTCCTGTGGCGGCTGGAGCACGGCGAATTTGACGGGCTGTCACCCGAAAGGATCATTCTGCTGATTGGAACCAATAACGTTCGCCATGGTGATTTCACTGCGGAAGAAATCACTGCCGGAATCGCTGAAATCGTGCGCGTACTGGGGGAAAAATGTCCGCGTTCACGAGTGCTGTTGCTGGGTCTGCTGCCCCGCGGTGCTCAGCCCACAGATGCGCTCAGGCAGAAATGCGAAGCCGTCAACGCACTGCTACCAGCACTGGCCGATGGTACTCGAGTGGAATACCTGAATGTGAATTCTGTGCTGTTGGAAAGTGACGGCCAGTTGTCCGGAAACATCGCCCCGGACTTTCTGCATCTGAGTGCAGAGGGGTATGAACGGCTGGGGAAGGCGATTGCTGAACGGCTTTGAGGGCCTGTGAATCATGTGCTGTCGACCACAGGCTGATGGCCATGGCGCCATCGTTTCGCCGCTCCGCGCGCTGGAACGCAAAACTCGCTACAGCGGCGCACACGCTCAGGTGCGATTGAGTCCCAGCGGGACGGCATGTTGTAGCCACAGGCGCGAGCCTGTGGTCAATGTAAGCATCATTGTCAAGCCCCGAACGGGGCGGCAGGGGACCGCCTGAGTGGGAATACGCATTTTGTGCTGATACCTCAACGCAATTCAGCTCTTGGGGACTGCGGAATGGAACCGGAAAAACATGTCTGGCTGAGCTGCAACGAGGATTTTGTGTACAAGAGTCTTACGAGGTTTAGAAACATTGGAAGGTGGCTGGCAAATTCGTTCCGAATCTACGAAATGCAGAGAAATGTTCGAGAATGGTGCCTCGACGAGTATGGGGAATACCCAACGGAGCCGCAGGTTGATCCCGATGGGGCCAACAAGCCCGATGCGGGAAAGGTTGCTTGAGCAAGCTTTGCACATGTAGGGGCGGACGACGCTCTCTCAGCGAGGCGAGATCGGCTGAATCCCTTGCCAACGCGTGAACCCCCGGTTTTTCTTTGAGTCCTCGAGAATTGATTCTGGCCGAAACTGATGCGTCGAACCAGGCTGTGTTGTTCAGAAATCAGTTTTCAGTGGTCAGGCTTCTGAGCGAGGGAAACACAGAACACTCGTCACCAGTTGTTTCCACTCTCATGTTGCGGGCTCGGTCGGCGTTCTGCTTTCGTTTCCCCCGCACCAATGCACGTCCGGGTGGTGTCCAACGTGGCATCACTCGTTTTGCCTTGTAGCTCCGTTTTTCGGTGGCCTTTTGCCTCGACTATTCTCACCTTCGCGCATGTTCTTCTTCGACGACTTATCCTTCCTGGTTTCACGAGGATTCTGTGCGACAGGTTCTGTCGGTTCAGCAGTCAGCGGGCTCGTACCGCGAACCACCAGTACCCGCATGTTTTCGGTCTTGTCGCGATAGGTCACCAGGCCACTCGTGAAATCTACAAACCACGCCCTCTCTGGACGATTTCTCTGAGTTGTCGAGGACCAGCAGGAAACAGAGCCAGCCTTCGAGAAGAACTCAGGATTGAGTGATGGCTGGGCCATGCGATCATCACTGACAGATCGAAGTTCGCGAACCGTCGGCAATCGCCAATCGGTCTGACCAGCGTGCTGCAGATTTCGACAATATCTCTCAGCCGCCTCCCAGGTCATGCTTTCAGACGACACACTTGAATGCCAGATCAGCCCCGTTGTCTGATCTGCCACAGTACCATCGGCATTTTTCATCAGCTTTGGGCCATCCTTCCACGGTGAAGGACCCCGCACACAACGTGTGTGCACAGGGGACTCACCACCTGCTCCGATAGCTTCTGACTTTGCATGAGCGCCGATTCCGCCGCCCGTATTCACTTGCCAGTACTTATTCGGCGAATCAGGACGCGATATCTCAGTCCACCAGTACCGTGCTTCCGACGCAGGAAACCATCGAGTATTCATCGCTGGGCCGTGCAAACGATGATCCATGATGCAGAACAGTTCCATCGGTAGCGGCAGCCGCCAATCCGAATGCCCCGCCAGGTCCAGTTTCCGCGCATACTCCTGAGCAGCTTCCAGCGTCATCGGACCGCCATCCAACTTCTGCCACATCAGGCCACCAGCAAGATCCATCACGGTTCCGTCGCCATTGTCCCTGAATCGCTCCGATGCTGCCGAAGGCAGATCACTACGAAAATCACCGGCTTTCGAATCTTCTGTTGCTCGCTCATCAGAGCCACCTTCACGTACCGCTGCCGGCATCGCCCTGAGCAGACTGCCAAACGCAAAAGCTGAAAGGGTTCCTATCAGTCCTCGGCGAGATGTCGCACGTTGTTTACGCATGTAAAGATTCCCGCTGTGATTCGGAGGTGTGACGAGAACTACTTAACCGGAACGTGGAATTCGTGACAGGAATTTCGCGTGCGAATTCTCATTTTCTGCCGCAATCGATTCAGCGGCAGCAAGCAGGGTCCTGCTCAGCCTGCCATGAGCCAATGCCCGCTGATTCGTAACGCCAGTCCGCTCAACGGCATTGGACGTCGCAAAGGCAACTCGGAACCTTGATATTCACCTGCAAGCAGAATGATTTTTCGATCGCAGGGAGACGGGTACGTGGTACAGCCAGACTCCCGATGTCTGGTCCTGGTTCCAGAGTCAGGAGTTGGTGTGCGGTACCTTGTTGCGCGGACGCGAAGTCACATCGTTCGTCTTCTGGAATCTGTATCAATGCCTGTGACTGACAGCTTCCCGCTGATCCCCAGCCAAACAGAGACGTCGGAGTGACTGCGGCACACGGTTCCGTGGGGCTACCGAGACCATTGAGCCGAGCGACCTATGCGGATTAAAGTTTCTCCGCAGCGTCCGTCTCCAGCCACCGACCTTTTTGAATGTCAGCTGTGGCAACGCGAGGCAATCCGGTTTTCAAGACTGTCGCGGGATGGTTGAGAACAACAAATATTCCCTGAATTACGCCACCAGGCCTCGGGTGCGGAGGCGCGGCATTCTCGTAGACCCTGGGTGTTGCAGATTGATTCGACCGCGTGCCAGCAGCAGCTCACGTCCGGGCTTTTCAATCAAAGCTTCTGCGTCCCGATTTGAAAGTTGCGAGCACGACACGAATAAATCCTGTGTGAGCGATATACTGTTCGTCACCGGAACTGGTTCCGCTGTGGCGCGGGCTGCTGGACTCCGGCAATTCATCATCAGAATTCGGAGTCACAAAAACATGCTGGCTGGAAGTGTTCGCAATCGAATTTGTCGGTCGCTCATCGCACTGTCGCTTGCTGTGCTTGGAAATGCCGCCTTTGCAGCGGACGAACCTGCAAGCGGCACGGCATCGCGCGCTCTGCCCCGAAGTTCTCCCGAGTCACAGGGGATCTCATCGGGAAATATCCGTGAGTTCGTTGAAGCGGCGAACAGGAACGTAAACACCATGCACAGTTTCATGTTGGTCCGGCATGGAAATGTCGTAGCGGAAGGCTGGTGGAGTCCGGAAACTGCGGAGCAGCCGCACATCCTCTGGTCGCTCAGCAAAAGCTTCACGTCCACCGCAGTCGGGCTGGCCGTTGCTGAAGGAAAGCTGAGTATCGACGATCCGGTGCTGAAGTTCTTTCCGGACGATGCTCCTGCCCAGCCATCAGAGAACCTGAAGGCCATGCGAGTCCGTGACCTGCTGACCATGTCAACCGGCCATGCCGCGGAGCCGAAGCTGGGAAAAGACGATGTCTGGACGAAAAAGTTCCTGGCGGAACCCGTTGCCCACAAGCCGGGTTCAACGTTTCTCTACAACACTCCTGCAACGTACATGCAGTCAGCGATTGTCCATAAAGTCACGGGCCAGACGGTGCTCGACTATCTGACTCCGCGTCTGTTCGAACCTCTCGGGATCGAAAAGCCAAAGTGGGAGACAAGTCCGCAGGGAATCTCGATTGGCGGCTACGGGCTGTATCTTCGCACAGAAGACATTGCCAAATTCGGGCAGTTGTATCTTCAAAAGGGCAAGTGGGCCGGTCGGCAGCTCGTTCCCGCCGAGTGGATTGCGGCTGCCACAAGCCGGCAGGTAGAAAACGACAAGGCGCCCAGCGGAGGGAATCCGGACTGGCGCCAGGGTTACGGATTCCAATTCTGGCAGTGTCGCCATGACGCCTATCGCGGAGATGGCAGGGACGGACAGTTCTGTATCGTGCTGCCGAAACAGGACGCAGTGATCGCCATCACCGCAAAAACGGGCAACATGCAGCGGCAGCTGGACCTGGTCTGGGAATACCTGCTGCCGGCGTTTCAGGATCAGACTCTCCCCGAGAATGACGCGGAACTCGCAAAGCTCAGGGAAACACTTGCGAGCCTCAGGGTTGCGGTCAGCAACTGAACTGGCAGCGAAGACGGCTTAGGGACGCCTATCAGAAATGCAGTTGCGGCAGAGCATGTTCCGGCGGATCAGACGGACTGCTCTGTCGTCTCTGTCTGCGACCGGTGTTCCGAACCCGTGGCACCGGCCTGTCGGAGATAAATTGACACTGCTTATCCTCTGGTCCGTCACAGTGACCGCGGGCGTGAAACAGCCAACGGCAACAAGAAACAACAGGCCTACCAAATCCTGCTTCCTGCATCACCCCGGTACTGAAGTCTTCGTTGAACCCTGGGCACCCCTGTGGGCACTCCGGTTTTCAAGACTGCTGCAGGCGTGACGACTTTAGCCTGTCAAACATCTCAGTGAATTTGCGGAACGGCGAACATTGTGTCGCACTGCTTATTACGCCACGGTGCGGGATTCCTGCCCCAGGAAGGTGATTTACCTGGCTGATGGCGCACCATGCATCATCGACCGAAGTGCTTCATTCACTGCCTCATCTGTCGGATAGGCTTCGCGAACATCGGGCGATAGCAAAGCCAGATTCGTACCTTTGCGGTACTGATCCAGGTACTTCCCCCGAACGCCTCGCCTGAGTTCCTCACGGTGATACTCTGGACGGATTTCGTCTTCGTTGTTGGTCGACTC
>JALQWE010000280.1 GCA_023258825.1 Planctomycetaceae bacterium
GTGATGAGGTCCTGTCGGGCGACGTAGCCCTGATTCGCAGCATTGTCGAATCCACCGGCGTTTTTCATGCGTTTGAAGTGGATGTCGCTGTCGAACTGGTGGAAGACCGACTTCAGCAGGGTACCGCTTCCGGCTATCACTTTCTGATCGCAGAACGCCGAGACGGCGCTGCGGGCTATGTCTGCTATGGCGAAATCGCCTGCACCACCGGAAGCTACGACGTCTACTGGATCGCCGTGACCAAAGCCTGTCAGGGGGCTGGCCTGGGAAGGGCACTCCTGACGCTGACCGAGCAACGGATTGCGGCCCGTGGAGGCCGAAAAATCTACCTCGAAACTTCCGGACGCCCGGACTACCTGCCGACTCGCACGTTTTACGAGCGCTGCCAGTACATCCGAGCCGCAGAGCTCCCGGATTTTTATGCCGATCATGACGCCAAAATCGTCTATGTGAAAGACGTACGCAACCACTGACCCCGAAGCAAACTCTCCGCCGTCGATCACTCGAAACTGCCACGGCGACGTGCTAGGCTCCCGATCTCGCGGAATCCACCTTCCTTTTTGTGACTCCCTGGAAACTCCCATGCTCAACCCTTCCCGCCCCCGAACGGTACACCTCCTGCTGGCGCTGGCCGCTGTCCTGACCGCGGTCGTCAATCCTGTTCAGGCCGAAGACCCGCCGATTCGGGCGTTGCTGGTCACGGGGGGATGCTGCCACGACTATGAACGACAGAAACGCATTCTGACGCGTGGCATCAGTGCTCGAGCTGACGTGCAATGGACTGTGGTGCATCAGGGTGGCACGACAACCGACACAAAGATTCCGTTGTACGACGACCCGAACTGGGCGGACGGTTTTGACATTGTGGTACACAATGAGTGTTTTGCCGGCGTGGACGACAGAGAGTTTGTGGATCGAATTCTGAAGCCGCATCGCGAGGGGCTTCCGGCGGTTCTGATTCATTGTGCCATGCACAGTTATCGAGTGGGAGATGATCGCTGGTTTGAATTCTGTGGTGTGCAGTCTCCCGGGCACGGGCCTCATTATTCGTACATCATCACCAACGAGAAGCCGGATCATCCAATTATGGGTCGGTTTGGTGACCGATTTGAGGTACCGAAAGGAGAGCTTTATCACACAGTTCGTGTGTTTGATTCAGCCACACCACTGGCGACGGCGCGGCGACAGGACACCGGTGAGCCTCAGGTGTGTGTGTGGACCAACAACTACCATGGGACTCGGGTCTTTGCCACGACGGTCGGTCATTACAACGAGACGATGGTCACGCCTGAGTACCTGGACCTTGTGACTCGAGGCCTGTTGTGGGCGGTTGGTCGGGATGTTGATCAGAGCATGGCTCCTGTTACGGAGGACTCGCAGCAGCAGATTCAGGCGCTGGCCACCGCGGCTTCAACGACATCTTCTCCGGTGCTGACGCAGGGCTGTTGTGGTGAGGGCAATCTGGTGTTCGGCAAGCCAGCGCAGGCGACCAGTGAAGAGACGGGCAAGGGGAATCTGGCCCCAAAGGCTGTGGATGGTCGGCTGGATACTCGTTGGTGTGCGTCCGGTCCGCAGTCGGGTGAGTCGCTGACTCTGGATCTGGAATCTGCGCAATCTGTTCGTCACGTGCGACTGCACTGGGAGTCTCCTCAGGCTGTTTATCGTTACACGCTGGAGGGGTCTTCTGATGGACAGAGCTGGGAGTTACTGGCAGATCATTCACAGGCGGAAAAACGCAACGGACTTTCGACGGACGCGGTGAAGGCAGACAACCTGCGTTATCTCAGGGTGAATTTTCTTGGGTCGAGTGCTGGCTGGGGCAGTTTGTGGGAAGTCGAAGCGTACGCGGGCGACTTGCCGGCATTGCCCGAGGGTGTTGGAGCGGGCGCACAGGGACTGGCCAGTCTGGAAGACGTGAAGGGGCCTGAGGCGCTGGAAGTGACCATGTTCGCTGCGCCGCCTCAGGTCACCTATCCGGTGTGCATCACGACGTCCGCGGCCGGGGAAGTGTTTGTGGGCGTGGACGAGCAGGGGTCACTGGGAAAAGACCCGGGGCGCGGGAAGGTTGTGCGTTGTCAGGACACAGATGGTGACGGCCGAGCGGACCGATTCAATGATTTCGCGGTCATGGATCATCCGCGGGGTTTGATTTACGACAATGGATCATTGTGGGTCCTGCATCCGCCGTTTCTGTCGGTCTTTCGTGACACCAATGGTGACGGAACATCTGATGAGAGTGAAGTGCTGATTGAAGGAATCAGTACAGATGAAGTGAACAAGCGCGGGGCCGATCACACGACCAATGGAATTCGGCTGGGAATTGACGGCTGGATCTACATCGCAGTGGGAGATTTTGGATTCAACAAGGCGGTTGGGAAGGACGGAACCACGTTAAGCCGTCGTGGCGGCGGGGTTGTGCGTGTCCGGCCGGACGGGACCGACATGGAAATTTTCAGCTGGGGTCAGCGGAACATCGTGGATATCGCGATTGATCCGCTGATGAACATTTTCACGCGTGACAACACCAACGACGGTGGCGGCTGGGACATCCGGCTGTCGCATGTGATGCAGACGGCAAACTACGGCTATCCCTCTCAGTACATCAATTTCACAGAAGAGATCATGCCGCCGCTGGCGGATTACGGTGGGGGATCGGGATGTGGTGCGTTGTATTTTCAGGATGGTCGGTGGCCTGAGCCCTATCGAGACATGTTGCTGACGTGTGACTGGGGGCGCAGCGAAGTTTTCAGTCACCGGTTGCCGGCTCATGGTGCGACATTTGATGCGCAGCAGGAGACTTTGTTTGGTGTTCCGCGTCCGACGGATGCCGATGCGGACGCCAGTGGCAGGCTGTACGTCACGAGCTGGAAGAACGGTGGCTTTTCGTATGACCGTCCGGATGTCGGCTTTGTGGCGATGGCGGTGCCACGAGGCTATGTGGCGAAGCCGGCGCTGGTGTTTTCGGAATTGTCTGATCAGCGTCTGGTGGCTCAGCTGGGACATGTCAGTGATGCCTGGCGTTTGCATGCACAGCGTGAGATTCTGCGGCGGCCGTCAATCACTGCCGAATCGTTGCGAGCGCTGGCACTGGACAAATCGGTGTCTGTGTTTGGAAGAGTTGCGGCGGTGTGGACGTTGCGTCAGAAGGACTGGGAGGGTTTTCGAGCGGCTTTTGTTTCATTGCTGCTGGATGCAGACATACGGGAGCATGTGATTCGGGCGGCGGCTGATCGGCGAAGTCAGGTCGACCGTGGGCATGCAGCCCCGATCGCCTCAAAGCTGGACGACAGCAATCCTCGGGTGCGTGCTGCGGCAATTGTCGCTATCGCGAGGCTGGGTGATGTGCGGCCAGCCGGACAATTGCTTGAGCTGACTCGGCGGACCGAACCCGTGTCCGTGGTTGAGGGGGATGCATGGCGACAGGCAGATCCTGGTCGAGTGATCCCGCATCTGGCGGTGCAGGCCCTTGTGGATCTGAAGGCGATCGATGTGTGTCTTGAGGCGATTGGAGGGCCTGAACACGCGGGAGCCATGGCGGCGCTGAAACGCATGCATGACTCAAGGACTGTGGATGGACTCTTCCGGCGACTGGGCACCAGCTATGACCGGTCCCTGCGAGCCGACATCTGGACAGCACTCATTCGGCTTTACCATCAGGAAGGCAGCTTTACGGAAGACAGTCCCAAATGGTGGGGGACAAGGCCGGATACGACGGGGCCGTACTATGATCGGCAGACGTGGTCGGAATCAGAACGCATTGCTGCAGCGCTGCGGGTGGCCATGCAGGAGGGTGATGAATCTCTGAGAGCGGAGCTGGCAGCGCAGTTGAAGAAGCATGTCGTCAGTCCGGATGGGCTGGCGGTGGAGCAGGTGGCGATGCAGGAATCCGAGCGAGCGATCGAAGTCCCGAAGGTGGATCCGACAAACCCGGACCTGATTGCCAACCTGGACTACTCAGAGGTCATCCGTCGGACTTTGGCGGTAGAGACTGCTGATGCAGCGCGTGGGCAGCAGTTGTTCCGACAGCAGTCGTGCATTAACTGTCACACGTATGCGAATGGCCAGCAACCTCGTGGCCCGCATCTTGTGGACATTGGCAAGCGATATAAGAAGGAAGAGTTGATTGAATCGATCGTGCATCCTGGTCGCAAGATTGCACAGGGATTTGATACCTGGGCATTTGCTCTGGATGACGGGCAGGTACAGACGGGATTCGTGGTGCTGGAGAGTGCTGAGACAGTGACTTTGCGGGACGCCACGGGGGTCTCCAGAGAATTGCTTCAGGATCGGATAGAGGAGCGAGTGAAGCAGGAGATTTCCATGATGCCTCAGGGGATCGTTGGCAATCTGACGCCGGAGCAGTTGGCGGACCTGCTGGCCTGGTTGTCGACTCTGCACTGAGAACTCTGAAGTGGACGACTGCATAAGCGGGCGGTGCTGCTGCCGGGAGTTCAGGGCGGTGTTTCATCCGTGTGCGTTCCCGCGCGGTACTGCTGCTGGCGGATAATTGGAGAGGTTTTTGGCGTGATCTGACGTCAGAGGAGGGCGGCAGTGAAAAAGGCGATACCGCCGATGAAGACGAGTTCCAGCGATCGCGCGCCCGGCTGGATCGCGGTGACTCGGGGTGCTGCTCTGGGAATGGCCGTGCTTGTGTCCCTGAATCTGGCGGAAGTGCAGGTGTTGGGCACGAGTGCGGTGGACAACTGGCTGGTGTCCCTGCGTCCGCTTTCGGAAACGCTGGGTGTTGTTGCACTGGCGGTAATGATTCCCTGCCTGTTGCTGTATGTTGTTCGTCCGGCGTTGCCTGGCGTTCTTCGCTCGGTTGTGTTTCTGGTGCTTCTGGCGGTGTGTGGTGCGTGGGTTCGCGAGTTGATGCAGGCGAATGCTCTTGCGGATCCGTTACAGCGTAATGCCGCGCTGACTCGACCGCTGGGGCTGCTGCTGATCAATTTGGTGATCGTGATTGGGATACCAGGAAGTGCCTTGCTGAGCAACCAGGGCCGGTCCTCGGTGTTTTCCATTCTGTTCAGCGCCGTGCTGACGCTGGCGGGATTTCCAATTCTGAGCATCCAGACGGAAGGTGTGCCGACGGGCGGGGCAGGGACTGCTGCCCGGGCGGTGGTGGTGTTTGCGACAGTGGGAGACGCTGGTGACGAGTTATCTGAGGCGATGATTGACCGGTTGACGACAGCGATAAAGCAGTTGCGTGAGCATCCGCGAAGTGTGTTGGTGCTTTGTGGTTCTGCCGGGGACCGTCAGTCGGCCACGATGATTCAGATGCGGAAATTTGTGACGGATGGTGGTGTGCAGGAGTCGCGGATACGGGATGACAGTGCTGGCGGGGAGTTGCAGAGTGTTTTGCAGCGTGTGCGTGAGCTTCCGCAGGTTGGTGAGGAGCCGGAAGTCGTGCTGGTCTCGCATTGGTACGAATTGGCGAGACTGAAGATATTGAGCCGCCGAAGTGGTTTGAGAGCAAGCCTGGTTGCGGCGGAACAGCAGCATGCATTGTTTGGTCAGAACCGACTGGTTGTGTCCGAAGCGTGGCTGTATTGTCGGGCGAT
>JALQWE010000027.1 GCA_023258825.1 Planctomycetaceae bacterium
CCATCAACGAGGACGTCACGGGATGGCAGGGCGGGCCATTCCTGACACTGCACGGCAAGTCGGGTGAAGAGTGCATCCTGGAGCCGGCGGAGGGCAGGGACCTGATGCGGGAGCTGGACGACAACGAGGGCCGCGACGGGTGGCGACTGTTTGAAATTCCGCTGAGTGGTGACACTCGATGGAAAAGGATTGGTGAGTTACCTGCCACGGTGACCGGCATCAGTCTTGGCTTCGATTCGTGGGGGGCACCGCCACTGAAACTCTGGATCGACGGGCTTGATATCGCTGGCCCTTCGCAACCGGTGGTCGTTCCCTGACAACATCTCCGGAATCGAACGAATCCCCGGGGTTACAAGTGGCGGGCTGGATCGCCTTGTTCCGGATGCCGTTTGGATGCCCCCAACTTAACGGGCAGCGTGGCATCTGGTTTTGATTTCGTTGGTGCGGCGATGTCTTTGTGATAAGGCCGTCTTTGCACTTGCCATCCCCGGGTGCGCACAAACTCTGAAAAGCCTCCGTGAAATCGAGTGCGTAGGAGCGCGTCGGTCCACGAAATTGCGTCGGCACGGAACACCGTGTCAGCGTCATCGGAGGCCTGTGAAAAGGAACCGGATCCGCAGGTTGTCCGATCGCGTTATGAAGACCGATTGCGGTGAGTCTGACGATGGGTAATGGTCCGTTCCGCGGGGCGTTACCACGATGCCGTCGACCGCCCGGTTGTCAACCGAAATTCAACAAAAAAAACGGCCTTGTGCGCACGAACTTTTTGGACATTCTGAAGAAAAACTTCCTGCGGGATCACGCCTGTTGCCGATTTACCGCACACACAACAAATAGTGTTGACAGCCAACCAAAACACACTATATTGCGGACGTCGCATCCAGCGGCACCTGATCGGTTCCCCTGAAAGTGTGGTCGCAAACCGTTGTCACGGAACGGTTTGAGAGTGTCTGAAGGGGGGACTGTTGACAGGTTACCGGCAGACAATATTCTGTCCGGTGTTCCGGTACGGAGGCCCTCTTCGACAGGAGGTCGATTTCGCGGATAAGTCAGGCATCAGACGCAGCTCAGTTACCAGCCCGGAACGAGCCCTTCTTCACTGCTGTTGAAATTCGATTGCAGCATCAAGTGAAGCCAGAACAGCCCGTAACTGCGTCGACGCTGCGCCTTGTCAGGAATGTGTGACTGAGCCGCAGGACATAGAGCACACAACCAAACAGGCAAACCAGAAGGGATTGGCAAGACGGGGAATATCCGGGCGACTGTAGTCAACAGAAGACAGAATGCCGCGGCAGAAAAACCGGAGCTTGTCGAATGGCGGCGACGGTCAGACCATGGAACCTGTGATGAGGAATTGTGGTTCACGGGATAAGTAGAGCAGAATCAAAGACGACGGGGATTGTGAGCGGTTGTAGGCAGGTAGTGTTCAATGGCAGGATCTGCACTGGATGTGCAGGTTGAACTTCACATGGATCAGCAGGGGGGAGAGCATCGAATGATTCGAGCAGTATCAGAATGGATTATCCGGAAGCGGGATGGTCGAACGGTTCCGTTTGACGCGAAGCTCATCCACAAGGCGATCTGCAATGCCTTTCGGGCGGAGTTGAATCTGGCTGCGGGCCAACCTCTGGATGGCGACATTGAGCGTGAAGTTGGGGCGATTACGGGGGACGTGGTTTCCGAGGCCGCTCAGGATGCCGCCACGGATCGTGGTGTTGGCGTCGAGCAGATTCAGGACCTGGTCGAAATGCAGTTGATGAAGCGCAGTCACTTCCGTGTCGCGCGGCGTTACATCGTGTATCGGGCAGAGCACGCAAAGATTCGCTCGCTGCAGCAACCGGAAGGCATGGAAGTCGCAGAAGCGGTTTCTTCACCTCGTATTCACGTTCACCTGGAAGATGGCCTGCGGGTTCCCTTTGACGTCAACCGAATTCGCCGCCGACTCGACCTCGCCTGCCAGGGACTGGCAGAATGTGACGCGGAAGATCTGCTGCAGGAAGTGATCAAGTCGGTCTTCGACGGGATCTCTGTCAGCGAGATTTACCGAGCCATGATTCTGGCAGCACGATGCCGCATCGAACGGGATCCGGCCTACGACGTGGTGGCAGCGCGTTTGCTGCGGATGGTCATCAGCAACGAAGCACTGGGAAGTGCACCGGCGAACCCCAACGAGTTCGCTCGGCTGTATCGCAATCAGTTTGAACACTACATCATTGACGGGATCAACGCCGATCGACTGACCCCCGAACTGCGCAGTCTGAACCTCACACGAATCGCCGCGGCACTGCAGCCTGACCGGGACGCTCTGTTCAAGTATCCCGGACTCCAGGCCGTTTATGACCGGTACCTGCTGCACATTGACGGACGCCGGATCGAAACACCGCAGTACTTCTGGATGCGGGTCGCCATGGGGCTTGCGTTGCAGGAGCCAAATCCGGAAGAACGGGCGATTGAGTTTTACAACATGCTGTCGAGCATGCGATTCACCTCTGCAACCCCCACGCTGTTCAACTCCGCCACGAACCACCCGCAACTCAGCTCGTGCTACCTGTCGACGGTGAAAGACGACCTTGAGCACATCTTCAAGTGCGTCGCGGACAACGCCAAGCTCAGCAAATGGGCCGGTGGATTGGGGAATGACTGGACCAGCATTCGAGCGACCAATGCACACATCAAAGGGACCAACGGTCGCAGCCAGGGCGTGATTCCGTTCCTGAAAGTGGTGAACGACACAGCGCTGGCGGTCAACCAGGGAGGAAAACGAAAGGGTGCCGTATGCTCCTACCTGGAAAGCTGGCACATGGACATCGAGGAGTTCCTCGATCTGCGAAAAAACACCGGCGACGAGCGTCGTCGAACTCACGACATGCACACCGCAAACTGGATTCCTGACCTGTTCATGAAGCGGGTCGAGGAAGATCGTGAGTGGACGCTGTTCAGCCCTGACGAAGTACCGGATCTTCATGACCTCTACGGACAGGAGTTCGAGAAACGGTACACGCAGTACGAGAAGCAGGCTGAAGCGGGCGAGATCCGGATGTTCAAGAAGCTTCCGGCTAACGAGCTCTGGAGAAAGATGCTCACTCGCCTGTTCGAAACCGGTCATCCATGGATCACCTGGAAAGATCCATCCAACATTCGTTCTCCTCAGGATCACACCGGTGTCGTGCACAGCAGTAATCTCTGCACAGAGATCCTGCTGAATACTTCATCGAAGGAAACCGCAGTCTGCAACCTCGGATCCATCAATCTGCTCGCTCACATTGTTGACGGTCGATTGGATGTCGGGATGTTGAAAGAGACGGTCCGGATTGCGATGCGGATGCTGGACAACGTCATCGATATCAACTTTTACCCGACGGACGAAGCAAAAGCGTCCAATGCGAAACATCGGCCTGTGGGTCTTGGAATCATGGGGTTCCAGGACGCGCTTGCGGCACTGAACATCAGTTACGCCAGCCCCGAGGCGGTGGAATTCGCGGACTACAGTATGGAGGCCATTTCCTACTACGCGATTCTGGCATCAACAGACCTCGCATCAGAACGCG
This sequence comes from Planctomycetaceae bacterium, assembly GCA_023258825.1. GTDB lineage: Bacteria > Planctomycetota > Planctomycetia > Planctomycetales > Planctomycetaceae > SXXK01. The sequence goes on from JALQWE010000027.1 coordinate 3,549, forward strand.
GCACCTACAGCACCTATGCAGGCTCGAAATGGGATCGCGGATTGTTGCCAATTGACACGATGGATCTGCTGGAACAGGAACGCGGATGTCGTATTGACGTCGATCGTTCGGCACGGATGGACTGGCAGGTTGTTCGTCAGGCTGTCGCTCAGCACGGCATGCGAAACAGCAACTGCATGGCGATCGCGCCCACCGCGACGATTTCAACCATCATCGGTGTCTCCCAGTCAATCGAACCGATGTACAAGCATCTGTACGTGAAAAGCAATCTCAGTGGTGAATTCACGCACCTGAACACCGCTCTGGTCTCCGAACTGAAACAGCGGGGACTGTGGGATGCTCAGATGCTGGCCGCGCTGAAGTACTACGACGGCACACTGATGGACATTGCAAGAATTCCCGGCGACATCAAGGCTCGATACGTCACGGCCTTTGAACTGGATCCGCGCTGGTTGATTGAATGTGCCGCTCGTCGCCAGAAATGGATCGACATGGGCCAGTCGCTCAATCTCTATATGCGTGAACCCAGCGGCCGCAAACTGCACGACATGTACTTCCTCGCTTGGCGCAAAGGCCTCAAGACGACCTACTATCTCCGAACTCTGGCCGCTACGCAGGTTGAAAAGTCCAACGCCGACATCAACAGCTTCGGGCTGCAGCCTCGCTGGATGAAATCGCGAAGCGCCTCCAGTGAGATTCAGGTTAGTCGAACTGAGGACTCACGAGAGACTGCGGCGGAGACGATTCCTGCGCCGCACATCCCGGTCACAGAAGCGTCTCAGTACAAAGCCTGCAGCATTACCGATCCCGACTGCGAGGCGTGCCAGTAGGTCCGGCAGGACTTCACAGTCTCAGCGCAGCCCGTGAAGTTATTCAAACGCCCGCCTGATCGTTCTTGTCGTGCTCTTCCCGAAGGGTTCGGTAGAACGATAACGGGCGTATGATGACAGCAGGTAGACAACTGCCGAGACGCCTCCGGGACATCGAGGCAGGAACATGGCGACGGAAGTCGGTATCAGATCGATCATCCGGAATTTAAGGTGAAGATCTCGAGTTGTTTGCGGTAAATCCCGATAGGTCGGAATTTTGCTGTGAAGGACGATGTAGAAGGTCCGACGGGTGCAGCGTCACCTGGCCTCGTTGAGGTGGTATGGCCGATGTGTCCCTGCGTCGGTCATGCAATCCGTGCGAAAAGTCAGGCTGCTCTGTTAGAGGGTGAACCGATCCCGTTGACCTCGCCGGCAACAAAATTCGGCCAAAAAAATTTTGTGGTTTTCCAGATCCCGTCGGTTGATTCGTGGTTGATGCCCGGATCAGTATGTGAGCATTGCGGTCCTCGTTTCTTTTTGTTCTCATGGAGTGAGTTCGAGTATGTCAACACTTTCGTTCGATGAACCAATGGTCGCTGTAGAGGAGCCGAAGGGCGGCCGTGTTAAGGCAACAGAGAAGCGACTGATCAACTGCGCTCAGGTCGACGTCAATCAATTGATGCCGATTAAGTACCACTGGGCGTGGGAACACTACATGAACGGTTGCGCGAATCACTGGATGCCCACCGAAGTCGCGATGAACCAGGACGTGGAAGTCTGGCGTTCGAACAAGTTGACTGACGACGAGCGCCTTGTGATCAAAAGGAACCTCGGATTCTTCTCGACTGCCGAGTCGCTCGTTGGAAACAACCTCGTACTTGCCATCTTCAAGCACGTGACGAACGCAGAATGTCGACAGTACCTCCTGCGACAGGCCTTTGAAGAAGCGGTGCATTCGCACACCTTCCTGTATGTCGTGGAAAGTCTCGGCCTGAACGAGGGCGAGATCTTCAACATGTACCGCGAGATCCCGGCCATCGCCAGCAAAGATCGTTTTGAGATGGAACTGACGGCCGAGGTGCTGTCTGACGGTTTTACGACAGAGACACCAGCTGGCCGTCAGATGTTCCTGAAGAACCTGATTGGCTACTACGTGATCATGGAAGGGATCTTCTTTTACAGCGGATTCGTCATGGTCCTGTCGTTCCTCCGCCGCAATCTGATGAAGGGAATTGGTGAACAGTTCCAGTACATCCTGCGTGACGAAACGGTGCACATGAACTTCGGAATCGATCTGATCAATGGGATCAAATCCGAAAACCCGGAACTCTGGACTCCTCAGTTCCAGACAGAGATGATTGAGCGAATCCGGCACGCAGTCGAACTCGAGATTGCCTACGCAGAAGGCTGTCTGCCACGCGGTATTCTTGGATTGAACGTCGAAGCCTTCCGAGACTACGTTCAGTACATCGCCGATCGTCGACTGGAACGAATTGGCTTGCCGACGCAGTACGGTTCAGCCAATCCATTCCCCTGGATGAGCGAGACGATTGACCTGTCCAAAGAGAAGAACTTCTTCGAAACGCGTGTGACTGAGTACCAGAGCGGTGGATCACTGAGCTGGGACTGATCATCCACGACACAGTGTTGCCAAAGTCCGGAGCAGTGGCAGCAGAACGAACAGTGGAGTTTATGATCGAACAACCTGCAGACGGACAATGGCGTGCAGGCTGTATGAAGAGCAACCCCAGAAGGCCCGACGTTCACAGCAACGTCGGGTCTTTTTTGTCGGCCGGCTGAAGGTCAGAGAACTTTTAGTGACCGCTCGGACGAACACCACGACTGAAACACCTCGTCGTCGTGGGGTGGCCCTTGCTGACCGGCACTCATGAGTGTCAACTGAAGGGTCCTCGAAAACGTGGAGCCAAATTGAGCGATGGCAGGATAGCAGCGAATGCTGCAGTTTCGCCGGAGAAAGATGACGATTACGCGTTTGTCCCGGGTGCGGTGAAGAACCGCTACCTAGTGCATTTGACGACCTGTACCTCGGTCGCAAAAGTTCGTCAGGTGCAACAAGCGGCGATTGCGCCGGTCCGCCTGTACGCGGCGCACCCGCCTTGAGGTCTCCATGCAGACCGAAGAAACGCGCGTGAAAGCACCTGACAGATGGTCAGACGTCGAAGATTGACCATGCTACACCAAGCCAATGACACAATCAGTTCTATTTGACCAGCGGATTACATGCCAGGTCTAGACGCAGAATCGCACCAACGTCGTAGCGATGAGCAGCGTGCCTTGGGGGTGGATCGGCACGGTGTGAGCGGCGAAACAATATTTCCACCAGAAAAAACTATGCCAAAAAACGGCAGAAGTTTTAACGCCCATCAATCCTCACAGCTGCTACAGATGTCGTCAGGCAGATTTATCGAGGGAAAGTTGCGCAGAATAGCATGAGGACCTACGAATTACCGCACATCATCGGAGGTGTTTATACGATGGAATGACTTGAAGCCGCATAAAGTTCTGGCGGTAGCCGGTGGTTCCTGAAGATGCAAATTCTGGAATCCTTTTGAGTGTTGCAGTTTTGCGGCGAGTTTTATTGAACCTGCAGTTTTTGTGGGATATCCTACCCGTACGGCAGTCGATGCCGACTACAGGACATGATTGGAGAGTCGAGGATTTTGTTGTGAACGCGGGCACGTCCACAGAATCAGCAGTACGATCAGGCCGGGTGGCCAGTGCCGATATTCGATGTCAACAGCGCAACGTGGATCTGCAGCATCAAAGAGAACTCAACCATTCGTCACAAAGGCGGCGAAAGAAAGTGTCGAGAAAAAAGCACAAGAGCGTTGGAAAGGCTGAACTGCCATCTGTCGCATTCCGCAGTTTCAACTATCGATGCAGCTTCTGCCTGAATGTCATGAAGCCGGCACCGCTGATGGGACTTGGGTATTTGTTGGTATTGTTTGGCTTGCGCAGACAGTATTGCCCGCATTGCTTTTCAGCTCACCTTCTACCCTATGGCTGGCTGAGATACGCGTTGTTTCCGTTCCGGTACGTTTACATTTCCCTGAACGAAGAAGACGACGACTGAATTTCTCGACAACCGGTGTGATCACACTGCAAGCCTTGCCCCGCGCAGATAGCGCGGTAATGCCTTGTAGAAATTCTTAAGGCAGCCTGAAGAGTGGCTCAGGCCATGATGTCGTGAACCACATGACCGTCAACATCGGTCAATCGAAAATCACGGCCGCCATAACGAAAAGTCAGCCGTTCGTGGTCAATCCCCAGCAGGTGCAGTACGGTGGCGTGCAGATCATGCACGTGCACTTTGTCCTTGGCGGCATAAAAACCAAAGTCATCGGACTCACCGTAACTGAACCCACCTTTCACGCCACCTCCAGCCATCCAGTAGGTGAACGCATGGGGGTTGTGGTCGCGACCGTCATTTCCCTGTGCCGTGGGAGTGCGTCCGAATTCAGCCCCCCACATCAACAGTGTCTCGTCCAGCAGCCCTCGCTGTTTCAAATCCAGCAGAAGTCCGGCGATGGGTTTGTCCACCTCCGCGGCCAGCCGTGAGTGTTCTTTTTTCAGATCAGAATGCTGATCCCAGTAGGCATGGGACACCTGAACAAAACGCACGCCGGACTCGGACAATCGTCGGGCCAGCAGACACTGCGTGCCAAAGTTGCTGGTTGGTTCCTGGTCAATTCCGTACAGCTGGCGCGTCGCTTCAGTTTCACCGCTGAGATCAAACAACTCGGGCCCTGTCGTCTGCATACGGAAGGCCAGTTCGAAGGACGCAATCCTGGCACGAAACTCAGCATCAACGTCGGCGGACGGGCCGTCGGGGGAAATCTGATTGGCGGCCGATGTCGTCGGACGTAGTCCATCAAGTCGATTCAGCAGCGACATCTGCAGTTCCTGTAGAGCAGGGGAGTTTGAAGGATGTGTCAGATTGGCAAGCTGAGCGCGCGTTACACCCTGTTCGCGAGACGTGGCGATCCGAGTCGCCTGGTGAATCGGCGGTAGGAAGGCAGAGCCGAAATTTCGCACACCACCGTGCCCCAGCGTTGGATTGATCGTCACAAAGCTGGGCAAACCCGAATTCTCGGTCCCCAAACCGTAGCTGATCCACGCCCCCATACTCGGGCGAACAAAGGTGTCTGACCCGGTATTCATTTTCAGCAGGGCACCACCATGTGCTTCATTGGAGCCGTGGATTGATTTAAGAAAAGTGATGTCATCAGCACAGCGTCCCACATGTGGAAACAGATCGCTGACCCACGCTCCGCAGCCTCCGTACTGGCGGAACTTCCACGGGCTTTTCAGCAGGTTCCCGGTTTGAGCGAACTGCACGCGAGGCTTGGCGAACGGCAGCGGCTGGCCGTCATGCTTCTCCAGCAGGGGCTTGTAATCGAACGTATCCACATGCGATGGACCGCCGTGCATAAAGACGAAGATGACGCGTTTGGCTCGCCCGGGAAAATGCCCCGGACGTGCCGCAAGCTGATTGGAGACCAGCGGTGATCCCTCTGCGGGCCCCGCGGCAGAAAGGCTGCGCGCCAGCAAATCGCTCAGCGCCAGGGCACCAAATCCCGCACCACATCTGGAAATCCAATGCCGTCGTCCGAATTGACCGGGGTTAACTTCGATAGTCAAGGTGTTCTCCCGCATGATGCGTGGCCGCGGACAGACCGCTGGCAAGCACGTTTTCCTGTTTCTGACCTCGATCCTCACGACATCATCCGGGTCTTCCAACCTGCCGTTGATCGCGGACTCCTGCGTCAAATCACGGCCCTGCTGCAATAGCGGCAATTACCATCGGTGTTTTTTGCATCAATTGTCTCACCGGTCCCACCACAACGTGGATCCGGTTGCATTCTCTTCAGTCATGCTACCACGTTTTGAACCGGATCAACAGGATATTTAATGCGGCAGGAGGAGTCAGCGGGACGGCCGTCAAGGTGGCCCCTGATGTTGCGGAGGGTTCAACAGTTTGGCTCTCGGGAGCAAAAGGCGGCTGAGTCGTCGCATGGAGCGTGGAATTCCGGACAGTATCAACACTGTTTTTCGTGAAAAACACGGTCACGCGTCGTCGATTCGATTGCCTGACAACCTTTACGGAACGACAACCAGTGCGGTAGAAACTCCGAAATCTGCTTGATTTTCCCGAAAAAGCCGATCTTTTATGGACCGAACCTTCCAAAAATCGGGCATTTCCCTACGGACTGGCTTTCTCGATGTTGAACTTCCAGGCCGGTGCCGATACCCTTCCGAGTTCGAGATTCCCTCGGGATTATTCAAAGGGACTCGAGTTTTCTCTGCACGCCACCGCACTGATGCGGGAAGTGCCTGTCGAGCGTTTGTGAAGCGACCGAAACCATGTGCTTGTCGCAGGTTTCGGTAGATCGCCTCACAACAACGCAGTGGAGACGGTTTTCTGAGTGTTTCAGAGAACGGTGCAGAGCGCATAGGATTTATCGGGAGTTTTGTGAGGAAATGGGTCGTTACACTGGTCCGAAGGGCCGCATCAATCGTCGTCTGGGCATGAACGTGTATGAGTCCGCTGGATCGATCAAGGCCAGCGAGCGCAAAGAGTATCCACCGGGGATGCACAAGCGACGAAAGAAAGAGACCACCTACGGCGCCGCGTTGATCGAAAAGCAGAAGATCAAGTACTACTACGGGCTTCGCGACCGTCAGCTCTACCGATATCTGGACATTGCTAAGCGAACCGCTGGCAACACCGGTGCTACGCTGCTGATTCTGTGCGAGCGTCGCCTGGACAACGTGGTCCGCCGTGCTGGATTCACTTTGACCCGTCCGCAGGCTCGCCAGGGCATCGTTCACCGTCACTTCCAGGTGAACGGCCGCACCGTCAGCAAGCCGGGGATCATGGTTCGCCCCGGAGACGTGATCACTCTCCGCAACCGACCGAACATTCGCAAGCTGTACAACTTCATTGGTGAGTCCTCCAGCGGAGCGACTGCTGAATGGCTGGCTGTCGACAAGGCTTCCATGAAGATCATCGTGACCACTCTGCCAACGGTCGATGACGTCATGCTGAAGGTTGACGTAGGTCCGGTCGTGGTATTCATGTCACGCTAGGACCTCAAAGTTGCTGCGGACACTGGACATCAGGGCCGACGATTCATCGTCGGCCCTTCCTTTGCGCACCGGGTAAGTTGTCAGGTGTCCCGGAGCAAGCCCCGCGACGAGACCACCCGGCTAAGTGCTGGTGAAAGTGCTGCGCAAAACACCCTCGCTTCCGGCATTCCACCTGGCAAATCGTTCAAGCGCTGATGTGGTATTCCCAGGGAAACCATGGGGCCGACCGTGTTCCTGCCTGTTGCCATTCATCGGCTCAGAGTATGATTCCGGAGCGGTGCACTGTATCACGGCACCAGCGCCGCTGTGAAACGCCCTGCCGAGGCAAGTACGAATAGATCCTGCCAATCCGTGCATCTGACAACGGACGTTTCACGGGGTGGCTGGTGGGCTGTTACAAGTATCATGACTGATGTCGGTTCATCCGGGGTGACTTGACGCCTTCCGGTGAGCCGCTGACTTTTCCTGTCACACTCATTTTTGAATACTGCTGAGTTATGGATTCCAGGTTCATTCGCAATTTCAGCATTATCGCCCACATTGATCACGGAAAAAGTACGCTTGCAGATCAGTTACTGCTGAAAAGCGGTACGATCACCCAGCGTGAATTTCGTGAGCAGATCCTTGATGATCTGGACATTGAGCGTCAGCGTGGCATCACTGTCAAAGCGCGGTCTGTCACGATCAACTGGACTCTCGACGGGCAGGTGTACGAACTGAACCTGATCGACACACCCGGCCACGTGGACTTTCACTATGAAGTCAATCGCAGTCTGGCCGCCTGCGAAGGTGCGTTGCTGCTTGTCGATGCATTTCAGGGTGTGCAGGCACAAACCGTCGCCAATGCCTACGCCGCCATCAACTCCAACCTCGAGATCATCCCCGTCGTCAACAAGATTGACCTTCCTGTGACGCGTGTGGACGAAGTTCTGGAAGAAGTGGAAACGGTTCTTGGCCTCGATGCCTCGGACGCCCTTCGAGTCAGCGCAAAAGCCGGCCTGAACATCGAATCCGTCTTCGAAGCCATTATCCATCGCATTCCCTCCCCGAAAGGCACCCTGCAAAAGCCTCTCAAAGCCCTTGTCTTCGACAGCAAGTACGACAACTACCGTGGCGTGATCACCTACATTCGTATTTTCGAAGGCGGAGTAAAAAAAGGCGACAAGATCCGTTTCATGCGAGAAGGCATGGTCAGCGACGTTCTCGAACTGGGCCAGTTCCGCCCGAATATGAAGCCCTGCGACGAACTCGGTCCGGGGCAGGTCGGATACATCCTCACCGGCCTGAAAGAACTCAGCAAAGTCACCGTCGGCGACACGGTCACTCTGTTTCATGAGCCGGCCGCCGAAGCGCTTCCGGGGTATCAGAAACCCAAGCAGATGGTCTTCTGCGGCATGTACCCAATCGATGCCACAGATTTCGAAAATCTGCGGGAAGAGCTCCAGAAGCTCGCCATGAATGATTCCAGCTTCTCATTTGTTCCGGAAACATCCGACGCACTGGGATTTGGATTCCGCTGTGGCTTCCTCGGTATGCTGCACATGGAAATCGTGCAACAGCGACTGGAAGGCGAGCAGGACATGGATCTGATCCAGACTGCCCCCAACGTGACCTATGAAATCCTGACGAAAGATGGTCGAACAATGATCATCGACAATCCTCAGGACGTGCCCGACGCCGGGATCATTGAAGAGTTCCGCGAGCCGATCGCAAAAGTCAGTTACATCGTCCCGTCCCAGCATGTAGGAACGATCATGCAGCTGTGCCAGGATCGACGCGGCACCTACAAAAGCACCGAATACCTCGGGCCTCAGCGAGCTCAGATCATCTACGAACTTCCGCTCAGCGAAATTGTCTACGACATGTACGACAAGCTGAAAAGTGTCACCTCCGGATACGGCACGATGGACTACGAGATCATCGGCTTCCAGACCGCCGATCTCGTCAAGATGGACATTCTCGTCAAAGGTGTCCGCGTTGACGCATTGTCCACAATTGTCCATCGCTCAAACGCTGAACGGCGAGGTCGAGCGCTGGTTAAACGCCTGCGGGAAGAAATCAGCAAGCATCAATTCGAAATTGCACTGCAGGCGGCCATCGGCACGCGAGTCATTGCACGGGAAACCATCTCGGCCCTCCGAAAGAACGTCACCGCCAAATGCTACGGCGGTGACATTACCCGAAAACGAAAACTTTTGCAGAAGCAGAAAGAGGGCAAGAAACGCATGAAGCAATTTGGAGAGGTTGAGATTCCCCAGAAAGCGTTCCTGTCGGTGCTGGAGAGCAACAAGGACGAATAACAGGCGGCTCACAATGCCAAACGTAGAGCAGCGGCAAACGGCAGGACATTGTCCGGTCGGTTGGAATCCGTCGTCTGCCCTGCAGACATTGTCGCGCTGGGGCTCAACAAACCAGGATGAACTGCAGCACGAATCATCCTGCTCCCGTCACTCGAGCAGCGTCTCTCGGGCACCATCAATTCCACCCGCGATGGCTGCGTCTCCCTGTTCAAAAATGTCATCGTTAATCTCGGTAATATCAAAAAGTCTGCTCGCGTTCACGTGCGCGATGCTCATAGGTTGCGAGACACAGTCCACCGCTCCGAATGCCGATACACGCCAGTCTGCGACGCCACAGGAACAACCACTGAAGGAACGGCCAGCGAGCGGCGCAACGCCCGTGACCTGGCCCGTTGTCCGCTGGGTCAGTGTACCGGAACTGCCGCAGGACATTCAGATCCTCGACTCAGTCTTCTGGGAACCAGATGATACTCTCAGCCTGCGGCAGCGAATTATTTCAGAACCAACCATGTCTGGCGCCCGCGTCCTTGAGATTGGAACGGGCTCGGGTCTCGTCTCACTCTGCTGCCTGCAAGCCGGAGCCGAGCGCGTTATTGCCACGGACCTGAATCCCGCTGCCGTCGCAAATGCCCTCGCAAACGCCAGGCTTCTTGGATTTGCACAGCGACTGGACGTTCGACAGGTCCCCCGCAGATCTCCGGAGGCATGGACGGTCATTCGCCCCGAAGAAACCTTCGACTTCATCATCTCCAACCCGCCGTGGGAAGACCGCAAACCAACCTCTGTGCAGGAATTCGCACTTTATGACCCCGGATTTTTGCTCCTGAAATCACTCGTCACGGGTGCTCGATCACGCCTCCGCCCCGGCGGACGCCTGTGGCTGGCCTATGGCTGTGTAACTGCCATTCGACACATTCAGCAGACGGCTGGCGACGTCGGACTCAACTGTCGAATACTCGACGAACGCCGTCTGGAGGACCTGCCGGAATTGTTTTTGCCTGGCATGTTGCTGGAAATCACGGCCCCATAGCCTGGCGGAGCATCCGTCACCAGAATGACCAGCGAACCGGGGTTTATTTCGACAGGATTCCGATTCGCTGTGACTGGATGAGTCCCCTTGTTTTACGCGTTGCTGTTGCAAAGACGACCATCGCCAAGGTTGCCGAGGAAACGTTGTTGCCTATCCCGCCCCGGCCTTGTATCGCTCTCGCAACCACTGTGTTCACGGAGAAGTGATGCGACGCCCCGAGGGCCCCCCGATCCATGGACACTGATTTCCAAAACAGTCGTTCAACTGATACGCTTCGCACTTGAAGAACTCACTCATAGGTGGAGGGGGATTGGATCGGGACCGCGGCGTTCTCGCGGAGTTGTCAGGACCGCAGGGTCATCACAATCTCCGGACAACTCGACGGGATCTGAAAATCAGCGGTCATGTTGCCACTGTGTTTTCAGAAACGCGTTTAGCGAAATGCACCATTCAGAGTTCGACATCGGGATCGGCCGTTCCGGGGCAGCGGCAGGACAATGAAAGCCAACCAGGCATCACAACAGGGCATGTTCCATGCAGGCACCGGTGACCGGTACCGAATTTTTTAAGCTGCTGGAAAAAAGCGGCCTGCTGACACAGGACCAGTGTCAGCGCGTCGGCCAGCGATACAGCCTGCCCCAAACACAGTCCCCTCAGCAGATTGCCGAATTGCTGGTGACCGAGCGTGTGTTGACCCCGTTTCAGGCCGAGCGTCTTCTGGAGGGACGTTACCGGGGATTGGTCATTGATGGCTACCGCATCCGTGAAGTGCTCGGATTCGGAGGCATGGGCTGTGTCTACATCGCCGAAGAGCCAACCGGGGAACGCAAGGTGGCGTTGAAAGTGCTGTCGACAGAGCATGCTCTGGACGCCGGTATGCTGGCTCGGCTGAAACTGGAAGCAGCCGCGGGAATGAGAATTCACCATCCGGGCATCATCCGGACACACCGGCTCGCCTCAACTGGGGCCGTACACTACCTTGTCATGGACCTTGTTCGAGGCATCAGTCTGCATGAACTTGTCGCCCTGCATGGACCGCTGAAATACACGATGGCCTGCGACATTGGGCTCCAGGCTGCCGAAGCCCTTCACGCCGCCCATCAGGCAGGCATCATTCACCGGGACATTAAACCCGCCAACTTCCTCGTGGAAAGCTCCGGACAGGCGCGCGTGCTCGACTTCGGACTCGCCATGATCGCCGACACCTCGGATGATGAATTCTCACTGTCGATGGTGTTTGGTCATGATTGCCTCGGCACACCCGACTACATCTCGCCAGAGCAATCGCTGGACAGTCGCAAGGTGGATCCGCGTGCCGACGTCTACAGCCTCGGCGCCACGCTGTTTGTTGCGCTCACGGGAAAAGTTCCTTTCCCCGACAAATCGAATAAGGCCAAGCTGGAAGCGCAGCGAACTCGCCCCGCTCGCAACGTCTGTGAACTGAAGCCAGAGATCCCCGCTGAAGTCGGTGCGATCATTCAGCGGATGCTCGAAAAAGATCCAGCCCGGCGATACCAATCCGCCGCAGAAGTCGCCGATGCCCTCCGCCCGTTTGCTGTTCGGAAATCGCTCCAGTTCGACTTTCGCGAACTGATCACTCTGCGAGCCAAACAGGCCAAAGCACGGGCTGAAGCTGCCCCGCGCAAGTCCAGTGCTCCGCGATCTTCAATCTCCAACACGGCCGACTGGCTTCGCACGGAAGGCCTTGAAATCAACAGCGCCGACAGCTTTTCCGCCGCTGAGACACCGGCAGCTCGGACCCACGCCCCGGAACCCCGTCGCAAGCCAGCCTCACCCCCTGCGACTGCGCCAGAAACAAGCTCACGCTCGGTTTCAGCCCCCGTCACCCAGACGACTTCACCACCGCCCCATGGCTGGACACTCAGAATCACTGGACGCAGGGAACTCCAGCCATTGCTCCGGGCCCGAAACACGGTCGGCACGAAGCCCGGCTCAGACATTCAGCTCAGCGGAGAAGGCATCGACGAACTACACGGCAGAATTGACTACGTCAACGGCAGTTGGACCTACCAGCACGAATCCAAAGAGTGTCCGACGCTGCTGAACGAACATCCCTGCAAACGTGCCCGACTAACTCATGGCAGCGTACTCCGTTTTGGTAATCAACTGCAGGTCACTCTGCTCAATGCAATTCAGCCAGCCCAGCCGACTGTCGCCAAACGTCCCCGGAAACTTCTGCTGTGGACGCTCCTCATTCTGATCCTGCTACTCGTTGCCGCGGCAGCACTCGTCCTGCTTCGCCCCGATCTGCTTGAATCGGCAAAGGCGGCCGTATTCTAGACGAACCGTCCCGCGCCTCCTGCCACACGCCGAACGTCCCACTAAGCCGCAGCACCTCGCTGCAGTCGCACCAACACCAATCAACTGACTAGCCGTCCTGCCATGACCGATTATCAGCAACCAGCAGAAGACTTCGCGATGCAAACGAAAAAAGGCTGTTCAGTGTGAACACCGAACAGCCCGGGAGGATTGACCGAGGGATTGCTCCAACGATCAGCAGTGACTCCCATATCCAGCCGCTGCTGCAACGTCAGCGGTACCGAAGTTAAGGAGCGACTGGAAGAAGACGCCCTGAAAAGGCAGAGAATCACAAACTGATGGCAACATCAGTTCGCAACAGATCAGACCTTCACGGAACGCACTGTACGAATGATCTCAGATGCAACCTTGTAAGGATCCGCATTGGAGGCCGGACGACGGTCTTCCAGCCAGCCCTTCCAGCCGTTGGTGACTGTTGCGACTGGAATACGGATCGACGCACCACGGTCGGACACACCAAAGCTGAACTTGTCGATCGACTGAGTTTCATGCTTGCCGGTCAGACGCATGTGGTTGTCTGCACCGTAAACGGCGATGTGTTCCTTGATACGCGGCTGGAACGCCGAGCAGATTTTCTCGTAAGT
>JALQWE010000281.1 GCA_023258825.1 Planctomycetaceae bacterium
ACGCCGGAGGGTGCTGTGCACTATTGGTTCCTGACCCCTTTTCTGAACCATCTGCTCTGAACGCCCTGCTCTTTTCAGGACACGTCTTCCACGACGGTTTCGCGGACGACTTCGTCGATGGTTGTCAGGCCGTCGAAGATCAGTTTCAGACCGGATTCGCGGAGTGTGACCATGCCCTGTTGTCGGGCGATGACGCGGAGGTCGTCGGCGGAGGCTTCGGCGGCGATCCCGTCGCGGATTTCGTCCGACATCATCATCAGTTCGTACAGTCCGATACGGCCTTTGTACCCGGAGTTGTTGCAGCGGGCACAGCCTTTTCCGTAGTAGAACTTGTACTTGCGGGCGGTGTTCAGTGGGAGCTGCAGTTCCATCAGCAGGTCGTCGGAGGGAGAAAACTGCGTCCGACATTCGCTGCAGATGCGGCGTACCAGTCGCTGGGCGAGGATGCCTTCGACGGTGGCGGTGATCAGAAACGCGGGAACTCCCATGTCCCGCAGGCGTGTGATGGCGGAGGGCGCATCGTTGGTGTGCAGGGTGCTGAACACAAGGTGTCCGGTCAGCGAGCTCTGCACGGCGATTTCCGCGGTCTCGTAGTCTCGAATCTCACCCACCAGGATTTTGTCCGGGTCATGTCGCAGAATGGCGCGAAGCACGTTGGCGAAGGTCACGCCCACGTCGGGGTTGACGGGGACCTGAATGATGCCCTCGATATCGTATTCGATAGGGTCTTCGCTGGTGATGATTTTGGTTTCGGTGTCGTTGAGTTCGTTGAGCGCGGAGTACAGGGTGGTCGTTTTCCCGGAGCCTGTCGGACCGGTGACGAGAATAATGCCGTTGGGGCGTCGCAGCAGGTTGCGGAACTTACCCAGCAGGACGGCATCCATCCCGATTTTGTTGAGGTCGAGTGCCACGACGGTTCGGTCGAGGACTCGCATAACCACGGCTTCTCCGAACAGTGTCGGCAGCACACTGACTCGCAGGTCCACGTTGTTACCGCCGACGTTCAGTTCGATACGACCGTCCTGTGGCAGGCGGCGTTCGGCGATGTCGAGGTTGGACATCACCTTGATACGGCTGACGATCGCGTTGGCCAGGTGTCGCGGCGGCGGGACCATTTCGTAGAGGACACCGTCGGCCTTGACGCGGATCTTGAATTCGTCTTCGAAGGGTTCGAAGTGAATGTCGCTGGCCTGGTCGCGAATGGCCAGCAGCATGACCATGTTGAGCAGTTTTTTGATGGGCTGTGCGTCCGACATCTCCTCTTCGGAAGCGAGGTCATAGCCACGAATGCGTTTTTCGGCGTCTTCGTCGGTGGAGAGCTGTTCGATGACGTCTTCGATGCTTTCTTCACGATCGGCGTAGTAGCGAGCGATCGCGGCTTCGACGTCGGGTCCTGAAGAGACAGCGCCGCGGATTTCGTGGCCGAGGAAGTTGCGGAGGTCATCCAGAACGCCGACGTTCTGCGGGTCCGCCATGGCCACGGTCAGCACGTTGTTTTTCATGGAGACCGGCATGATCTTGTACATTTCCGCCATGGTCTGGGGAACGATATCCAGCACGTTCGGCGGGATACTGGTTTCTTCCAGATTGACGACGGGCATGCCCCACTGTTCTGCGAGGGCTTCGGTAACCTGACGCTGGTTCACCAGTCCCATGCGGACGGCGACCTGACCGATCGGCTGACCGGGACTTTGTTTCTGTTCTTCCAGAATGTCCCAGAGCTGGTCGTCGTTGATGTAACCCAGGTCGACAAGAATCTGACCAAGTTTTCGCTGAGCCATGGGTAGTGGATTTCAAAAGTGACAGGTGGACGAAGTTATCAGCGTGAGGCGGGTTGCGGACTTCGCGGCGTTGCGGGCCTGGGCTGGCGGGTGTGCCAGCTGGCTGTGGCTTATTCGTCGTCGTCGTCCGGTTCTTCATCAAACACGCCGCGTTTGGCGCGTTCGATGCGTGCGCGAAGTTCCCCAGGGTTGTTGGACTTGTAGATCACGTCCTTCTCTTCACACAGCCCGCTTTTCCAGAGGTTGAACAGCGAGTCGTCGAGGAGGATCATGCCGAACTTGCGTCCGGTCTGAATGGCACTGTTGATACGAAAAGTCTTTCCCTCGCGAATCAGGTTGGCGATGGCGGGGGTGACGACGAGCATTTCGTAGGCAGCGACCAGGCCTTTGGGTTTGCGTGGCAGCAGGGCCTGGCTGAGGATCCCGATGATGGCATTGGCCAGCTGCGTACGAATCTGTTCCTGCTGGTTGGTCGGGAACACGTCGATGATACGGTCCACGGTGCCCTGAGCCCCGGTGGTGTGGAGTGTTCCAAAGACGACGTGTCCGGTTTCGGCTGCAGTGATCGCCGCGGAGATCGTTTCCAGGTCTCGCATTTCCCCCACGAGAATCGCGTCGGGGTCCATTCGCAGAGCACGTCGCAGGGCTTCGGGAAAGCTGGGGACGTCGACGCCGATTTCGCGCTGGTTGATGGTGGAGTGCTGATGCTCGTGATAGTACTCGATCGGGTCTTCCAGCGTGATGATGTGATGATCCATGTTATGGTTCATCCAGTTGATCATGGACGCAAGGGAGGTGGTTTTTCCCGAGCCGGTCGGTCCTGTGACGAGGAACAGACCGCGAGGCCGCTGGATCAGGTCGCGGACGACGGTGGGCAGTCCCAGCTGTTCGAAGGTCAGGAATTCGTTGGGAATTCGTCGCAGCACCATACCGATCATGCCGCGCTGTTTGAAAACAGCGACGCGGAAGCGGGCTTTGTCGCCGAAGGCGAAGCCAAAGTCCGTTCCCCCTCGCTCCTGCAGCTCCTGCTGGTTGCGTTCGGGCGTGATACTTTTCATCAGGTTGGTGGTATCGTCGGCCGACAGCGATCGGGTTTCCAGGCGAACCATGCGGCCGCCGGAGCGAATCACCGGGGGCTGCCCGACGGTGATGTGCAGGTCACTGACGCGTTCTTTGACAACGGTTTCCAGAAGTTTGTCGATCTGAAAGCTGCGGGTCGTACCACCTGTGGACATGTCCTGAAACCTCTGTGATGGGAGTTCTGTTGGACGAGGGGAGTTGGAACCTGGGTGGTGTCAGCACTTTCAACCGCAGTTGCCGAGCCCCTGCCCCGTCGGACGTGTGTGGCGACGGGGCCGTGTGGCGTTGGCGGCTGGTTGCTGCGCCGTGATGGGTTTGGGTTAGTGTCCACCTTTGGACAGTTTGTAAACTTCTGCCAGTGTGGTGAGTCCGGCGAAGGCTTTGTCCTTGGCGTCTTCCACCAGTGTTTTCATGCCCAGCAGTCGGGCCTGACGACGGATGTTCTGTGCGGGTTCGCTGTTGAAGGCCATTTCCCGCAGAGTGCTGTTCATGGTCATCAGTTCAAAGACAGCTCGTCGACCCTTGTAGCCGGTGTGTTTGCAGTTGTTGCAGCCACGTCCGCGGACCCACTGGCCATCGGACAGTTCGTCCGGCGTGATGTTGAACACTTCTACTTCTTCAGGCGTTGGCTGATAGGGTTCCTTACACTTGGGGCAGACGACGCGCACCAGACGCTGAGCCATCACGGCCATCAGCGAGCAGGCAACGAGGAATGGCTGCACGCCCATGTCAATCAGTCGCGTGATGGCTCCGGGAGCATCGTTGGTGTGAAGCGTACTGAACACAAGGTGCCCGGTGAGTGAGGCCTGAATGGCCATTTCGCCGGTTTCTGTGTCGCGAATTTCTCCGACCAGAATGGCATTGGGGGCCTGTCGCAGCATCGCTTTAATGATGCGGGCGAAGTCCAGCCCGATGCTGTGTTTCACTTCGACCTGATTGATCCCGGGCAGATAGTATTCCACGGGATCCTCGGCCGTGATGATCTTGCGGTCCGGCCGATTGAGTTCTCCGAGGGCGGAATACAGCGTGGTGGTTTTACCGGATCCTGTGGGGCCTGTGACCAGAAAAATGCCGTTGGGCCGGCGGATGATGTTCTGGAACGTGCGGTAGTTGTCTTCACCGAAGCCCAGGTTACGGATACCGATCTTGATGTTGTCGCGGTCAAGAATACGCATGACGACTGCCTGACCGTGGTTGGTCGGCAGAATGGAGACTCGCAGGTCGAATTCCTTGGTGCCTGCGCGTGTTTTGATACGTCCGTCCTGTGGGCGACGTTTTTCAGAGATGTCCATGCGGGCCATGATTTTGAAGCGTGAAATCAGGGCTCCGAGCAATCGCTTGGGCGGGCTGTCGCGTTCGAGCAGGACACCGTCGATGCGGTAACGAATGCGGACACGGTCTTCGAAGGGTTCGATATGGATATCGCTGGCACGTTCCTTGACGGCTTCAGAAATGATCAGGTTGGCAAGGCGAATGATGGGGGCGCTGTCGTCTTCGTCCCCTTTCATGGCGGCCGCGGCTTCGACGTCGGTGAAGTCGATCTGCGTTTCGGTGAATTCCGAAATCATGGAGTCCACAGATTCGGTTTCGGACTGACCGTAGTGCCGATTGATGGCGCCCTGAATAGATTCAAGAGGGGCCATGACGGGGCGAATGTCCCGGTTCAGAACAAAGCGTAACTTGTCAAGAATCTCGATGTTGTTGGGGTTATTCATGGCGATCACGACCGAATCGCCATCGGATTCGATCGGGATGACCAGGTTTTCCCGGGCCATGGATTCTGTGACCAGTTCGATCACGCTGTTGGGGATCTGCCTCCCTTCCAGCTCGATGTAGTCGTAGCCGAACTCTTCCGCCTGGGCTCTTCCAAGGTCGCCCCCGGAGATGTAGCCGAGCCGAACCAGCGCGTCTTCCGGGGTGATCCCCAGATTGGCGGCCATGCTGCGGGCTTCTTCGAGCTGTGATTCGCCGATGGTACCGTCGTCGACAAACCGTTCCAGCCAGTCACGCATTCGAGAACTCCGAACCGACAGGGTGTATTCCTGAAATCACTTCCTGCATCGCTTGCGAGGCAAGGCTGCAGGATCCAGATCAACCATGGTTGTACGACACGATCATCCGGCTGCGAGGCCCTGCCAGGGTGGTGAGGATCCACCATTGCAGAACGTCTGTTTCAGTATCGCGGCGAATCCCGGATGCCGGTGTCGGCCGGTTGCCGGAAGTCACTGCCTGCTGAATTGAGCCGTCATGCCGGAACCTGCTGCCATGACCAGAACATTGTTGCCAGCACACCCTGCGGCAGAACAGTGACGCTGACGCCGGCACGGCGCAAACGACCGACCGCCTATTCGGCTGATGCCGTTGAGAGCGGGGATTCGTTACGACAGACCGCCTGTGCACAATCGTCATTTTCGACCGGAAACACGCAGAAAGACCGGGTTGCGGTGGCAAGAAGGGCAAAGGTCGTGACAGGAGTTTACGTTTGCACGTCAGAATCTGCAGGGTCCGGTTTTGCGACACTTGTCAGCAAACTGCCCAGTTTCTCTGTTTGTGCTGTTCGACATAATCCATAAACTCTGATTGAACTGACTGAACGCACAAAGATCAAGCAAAAACCGGGCAGAAAAGGGGCGTTCAGAAAAGGGGTCAGGAACCAATAGTGCGGAGCACCCTCCGGGCCATTTGGCTATGGG
>JALQWE010000282.1 GCA_023258825.1 Planctomycetaceae bacterium
GTACCAATAGCCAAATGGCCCGGAGGGTGCTCCGCACTATTGGTACCTGACCCCTTTTTTCAAGCCGCACTATTGGTACCTGACCCCTTTTCTGCCCGCGCATTATTCGTTCCTGACCCCTTTTTTCAAGCCTCGCAGATCGTCGCGTTTCGCTCCGTCGAAACGATCGTACTGCCTTTGCCCGCCAAATCCCTTACCCCGGCGAGCGGAGGGTGTGAACCCTCCGAGATGTCTTTATTGAATTTTCGGGTTGATCTCGCAGAGTGTTGTCTCGGCGGGCTGACACCCCCCGCTCGCCTTTTTCTGCCCCCCCTTTTTTCAAGCCGAGGAGTTGCAGCTCAGTTGTGTTCGGCTCAGGATTGTTTCACACTTTGCCGGAATTGGCCGTGCGATTGTGAAACGGCGTGGAAGCAGCCACGAGTCGCGGTTTGCTCAGATAAATCGGAACTCCTGCGTTTTCACTGCCGCAGGGATGCATTCACACCTCGCGGCGATCACGTCGAAAACCACCCCTGAACATTCACCATTCCACCGTTTTGCCATCCCGGATCAGCACGCCGAGTGCAATGCGCCGGGCCTGAGCGACCTTCCTGAGGAATTCTGCCATGCTTCGTCATCCGCTTCTGTCACGCATCCGTTTGAGTTCGGCTGGCCTGCTGGCCTTCGGTCTGTCCGGTTCACTGGCGTGGGGCCAGTCCGCCTCGGCGGTCACCTGGAAGCTGCAGACCATCAATGATCAGTCCCCGTATGAAGCCTGCGGAGCCGCGGACTTTAATGGCGATGGCAGGATGGACATTTTCTGCGGGGATTCCTGGTACGAAGCGCCGACCTGGACGAAGCATAAGGTGCGTGAGGTTCCGGCGAGCGGTCCGAATCCGCATTACTACGAGGACTTTTCGGATTCACCGCTGGATGTCAATGGGGACGGCCGGCCGGACATTGTGACCTGCAATTATTTCGGCAAGCGCGTGGGCTGGGTCGAGAATCCCGGCGGAGATGCGCGGGGTGCGTGGCAGGAACGGGAGATTGATCTGCCGGGCAACATGGAAACCGGGGAGCTGGTGGATCTGACGGGCGATGGCCAACCGGAGTTTCTGCCGAATCCGGGCAACGTGGTGGTGTGGTACGAGCTGACATCACGAAAGCCGGTGATGTGGAAGCGGCATGACTGCGGCAGCGAAGGGGCTGGGCATGGTGTGGGGGCCGGGGACATCAACGGGGACGGGCGACGCGACGTGCTGACTCCAAAGGGTTGGTATGAGCAGCCAGCGGAGGCTGGTGCGGCCTGGGTGTTTCATGCCGAGTTTCAGCTGGGGGCTGCGGGCGTGATGATTCTGGGATATGACGTGAACGGTGACGGGTTGACCGACGTCATCTGGGGGAATGGGCATGGATTTGGCCTGCAGTGGCTGAAGCAGACGAAATCGGCGGCCGGTGAACGCGAATGGACGAAGCTGACGATTGACGACACCTTTTCGCAGGTGCACACCTTGTTGCTGGCGGACCTGGATGGTCAGGGTGAACCGGAGCTGGTGACGGGCAAGCGGGTGTATGCGCATGAAGTGGAACCGGGCGCCACGGACGGCTCTGTTGTTCTGTCATTTCAGTACGATCGCGCGTCGGAGAAGTGGATCCGCAGTACGATTTTTCAGGGGGACCCCGCGTTGAACGCTCCGAATGACGCGAAGGATCGCTGGGCCTTGAAAGACTTCCCGGCGGGCACCGCGGGCACGGGCCTGCAGATGGCCGCGGTGGACATGGACGCGGACGGCGACGTGGATTTGGTTTGCCCGGGGAAATCCGGCTTGTACCTGTTCGAAAACCAGCGCCTGCCACGATAACACATTTTCAGATCGAGCGCGAACCGGGAAGGCACGGACCGGGAGGGCGCGGACTGGGAGGGCGAGGTTCCACCCGAGCCGGTGCGATTGTGGATTCGTGTTTTTGAACCACGGATGGACACGGATGAGCACGGATGGACGGGGGTGTTTTTTGATCCACGAAAGACACGAAACGCACGAAATGAAAATGTGTTTTCAGGGCGGGCGAGGTTTCATTCGAGCCGGTGCGCTTGTGGATTCGTGTTTTTGAACCACGGATGGACACGGATGGAAAGGAACGAGGGGGGAGGGACGAGGGACGAGGAGCGAAGGCTGCAGGAAGACCCTGTGTTCAGCGGCGGGAGCCGCGGCAGGATGTAGCTGCGGGCGTGAGCCCGCAGATCCGGCGTCCCCCATGATCCCAGGAGCCGCGACGCGGCGACAGGAGGGTTGTGCTGTCGCCGTTTCACGGCTGGTGAGGTGCTTGTCGGGCATGTCCGTTGGCTCACGCCAACGGTGAGGTGCGTTCATCGCTTCGCGATGGAATTGCGGGGGGATGAGGGATGAAGGATGATCGCTGAACGCTGACGGCTGAATGCTGAATGCTGAATGCTGAATGCTGACGGGTTTGCGGCTCAGGTGGAACTTCGCCCTCCCGCGTGCTTCGCCCTCCCGGTGAATCGCCCTCGTGCGGGCTTCGCCCTCCCGATGAACTTCGCCGTTGCGATGATGGTTGGTTAGGGGGAGGGTGTGTGTTGACCGGCCGCTAGCGCGTTGCCGCTCACGGAGGGGGTGAGTTGGTGTTGGGTGTGGGGGGGAACCAGGGTTCGACGTGGATCAGGACGCCGGTGAGTGCGGGGATTTGTGTTCTGAGTTGTGCTTTGACTTTGCCGGCCAGGGCGTGGGCGAGGTTCAGGCTGAGGTCCGGGGCGAGTTGCAAATGCATGTCGGCATGATGCCCAGCACCGCTCTTGCGCACCGCCACTTTTTCCACACACAACACGCCTTCAATCGATTCCGCAATCTGCCGGATCTGTTGTTCCAGTTCCGGGGACGTGGCGTCAAGGAGTTCGTGCAGGGCAGGTTGGATCAGGTGCCACGCCGTCAACAGGATGACTCCGCTGGCCAGAATCGCCGCCGCTTCATCGGCGACCACCAGTGTCGGCAGGTTCCACCACTTCGGGCCCCAGATGGCCAGACTGACACCCAGCAGGGCTGCGGTGGATGTGATGGCGTCGGAACGATGATGCCATGCGTCGGCGCGAGCGGCATCGGATTCAAAAGCATCCGCGCCGCGAATCACAATGCGAAACAGAAATTCCTTCACGGCAATGACGGTCAGCAGCACCAGCAGAGTCCATGGGGCGGGGGGCTGATGCGGGATCAGAATTTCATGGATGGACTGCACCGTGATCAGCAGCGCGGCACCGACCAGCAACACACCCACCAGCAGCGACGCCACCGCTTCGGCACGTCCATAACCCCACGGATGTTTTTCATCCGCCGGCCGCGACGCAACTCGCAGCGCCTGCCACACCAGGACCGATCCGATCGTGTCCGCGAAGGATTCCATGGAATCGGCAATGAGCGCCGTGGAATGCCCGAGAATGCCCGCCACGAGCTTCACGACCGACAGCAGAATGCTGGCCGCAAAACCAATGATTGTGTTTCGTTGCAGCGTTTGACGAGACATAGCGGGAGAGGGGGGAGAGAGTAGAGGGTAGTGAGTAGAGAGTAGGGGGAGAGGAACGAGGGACTGGGAACGAGGAACGAGGGGAAAGGGACTGGGACCGGGGAATCAGGAACGACCGGGCACTGAAAACTGAACACTGAACACCGAAAACTGACCGCTGAAAACTGCCCGCTGAGCACTGAAAGCTGCGGCTGCATTTCTTCCGAGCGGCTGCTGTGTTATCATCCTACTCCACCGTGCTGAGCAGTTGAAGGAAAACACAGCGGGTTTTTGAGATCCGTGATTTCCCCTGCTTTTTCACCCCACCCCGTTCCGTCATGGCAGGATCAGGTCCTCGCGACGGAGCATTTGTCTGTCGAGACCATTCATGTCGGAATCCGCTGAGTCGAACCTGTCGAAGCAATCGGTTGATCTGCTGCACTCGGCTTACGTCAGGCTGCAGGAGCAGATTCGCAAGGTGATTGTGGGGCAGGATGACGTGATTGAGCAGCTGTTGATTGCGTTGTTCAGTCAGGGGCATGTGTTGCTGGAAGGTGTCCCGGGGCTCGCGAAGACCCTGATGGTCAGCACGGTGGCTCGCAGTTTGTCCATGACCTTTTCCCGCATCCAGTTTACTCCGGACCTGATGCCGGCGGACATCACCGGGACGGACATTCTGCAGGAGAACCGCAGTACGGGTCAGCGGGAATTTCGGTTCATTCAGGGGCCTTTGTTTCACAACGTGGTGCTGGCGGACGAAATCAACCGCACCCCCCCGAAGACTCAGGCGGCCCTCCTGGAAGCCATGCAGGAACGGCAGGTGACAGTGGGCCAGACCATTCATCGGCTCAGCAGCCCGTTCTTCGTCCTGGCGACTCAGAACCCCATCGAGCAGGAAGGCACGTACACTCTGCCTGAAGCGCAGCAGGACCGCTTCATGTTCAAAGTGTTTGTGCGTTATCCGACGTTTGACGAAGAGCGTCAGATTGCCCGCCAGACCACCTCCAATTTCCGTCCGGAAGTTCAGCCGGTGTTGTCGGGGGAACAGGTGCTGGAGATTCAGAGCACAGTGCGGCAGGTTCCGGTGTCGGATCATGTGATCAACTACACGCTGGCGCTCGTCCGGAGTACTCGGGTGCGTGAGCCGGGGACACCGCAGTGGGTGAATGACTGGCTGGGCTGGGGCGCTGGTCCGCGGGCGGTGCAGAACCTGCTGTTGGGTGCCAAAGCGCGGGCGTTGCTGAATGGTCGGAATTCGGTGTCGATTGAAGACATCCAGAAGCTGGCGGCCCCGGTTCTGCGTCATCGAATTGTGCCCAACTTTACTGCGGAGAGTGAAGGGATCACTTCCGACAAGGTGATCGAGCGACTGATTCAGGAAACTCCAACCCGGGAAAGTGAACTGAGCCGTGACCCAGCCCTTGGAAAGATCTTTGCGACCTGAAGAGCTGGCGCGGATTTCGCGGCTGGAGTTGCGAGCCCGTCAGGTGGTTGAGGGGTTTGTGTCTGGTCTGCATCGCAGTCCGTACTTTGGCCAGTCGCTGGAATTTGCGCAGCACCGGGAATACGTCGCGGGGGACGATCTGCGGCGGATCGACTGGAAGCTCTGGTCACGTTCCGATCGTTACTACCTGAAGCAGTTTGAAGAAGACACCAACGTGCGGGTGGTGCTGGTGGTGGACGGCAGCGAATCGATGCAGTTCGGATCCGGCGCGATGAACAAGTTTGAATACGCGCGGACGGTGGCAGCGGCGATCAGTCTGCTGGTGCTGAAGCAGCACGATTCGGTGGGCTTGAGCATTTTTGATGCGGCGATCCGCAGTCAGATTCCGGCCAGCAGTCGCAACAATCAGTTGCAGGCGATTCTGGCGGGGCTGGACGTGCAGACGGCCGGGGGCAAGACGGACATCCTGGGCGTCTTGCGCAAGGTCAATGAATCGTTGACGCGTCGCAGCATTGTAGTGCTGTTGTCGGACCTGTTTTGTTCGCGGGAAGATCTGTTCCGGGGCCTGCAGCTGCTGCGTCAGCGTAAGCATGAAGTGATCGCGTTGCATGTGAT
>JALQWE010000283.1 GCA_023258825.1 Planctomycetaceae bacterium
ACCGTTAACGACCGCCGCTCTGCTTCTGCTCAGTAATGTCTTCATGACCATCGCCTGGTACGGTCACCTGCAGGACCTGCGACAAAAACCATGGCTGATCGCCGCACTGGTCAGCTGGGGCATCGCACTGTTCGAATACCTGATCCAGGTACCCGCCAACCGCATCGGTCATCAGGTCATGAATGTCGGGCAACTCAAGATTCTTCAGGAAATCATCTCGCTGGCTGTCTTCGTCCCCTTCGCATGGCTCTATCTGAAGGAAAAACCAAATTGGGACTACGTCTGGGCCGCCTGCTGCCTGCTCGCCGCGGCGTTCTTCATCTTTCGAAAGAAATTGATGGGCACCTGAACGGTCGCAGCGGAACAACCCGACCCGCCCCTGTCCGCTCGTCACTTAGTCCCGTGCCACCAGACTTCGCCGGTCCGCAGCCCCACGGTTGGAATGGCGAAACAGCGGAAAACCAGTGCGTAATCCCACAGAGTTCTTTCAACAACAATCCTGTCGCCAGTTTGCTGTATTCTCCGGGCTTCGCCCTAAACTCTGTGTCCTCTGCGTTCTCTGTGATAGAGAAAGCTCCTCGCGGTTCCGTTTTGCCATCCCAAACCACGAGTCCCAATCCGCCATCTACGAAAAAAAAGACCTGCAACACTTACGCGTTGCAGGTCTTTTTCATTGAACGAGGTCGACGGGACTTGAACCCGCGGCCTCCAGCGTGACAGGCTGGCGCTCTAACCAACTGAGCTACGACCCCTTGTTCGTGAGAACATCGTCCATTCGGTTGCCAGACAGCCTTTGGGTGCCGTGCGACAACTGAGCCCGAAGGTTACCCGACTTGGCTCAGGATTTCAACATTCACTGCCCAGATTTCGGCAGTCCGGAAAACTTGCTGAAGTCGATCACCCTTTTTTCTACAGATCAACCTGATTTTCATCTCCCCCAAATTTCACCCAAGTCCATCCCGACCCCATAAAACACTCACTTTCCTGCACAAAACCCCCAAAACACCTTCAAGCCAGAAAAAACTGTTCAAATGTTCATATAAGTGCGTGCTTCTGCGTATCCCGTATTCGGAAAAGCTTCTGCAGCTGTGAGAATTCAACCATTTGGCCCGCAAAATTCTATTCGCACGCAAGTTTGCCAAGCCAGAATAGCCGCAGGAGGTCGTTCATGCTGCCCACCAACAGTTCCACCAGTTCAGACACGCCCGGCGATTCAACGCCGTCCGATGAACGCGAAATCGGTACCCGAGTTTTTCTTGGGTTCCTGTTCGTCGTCGCGACGTTCTACGCAGTGGTGCTGATCTACCATGCTGCCAATCCTCCACAGTCCACTGCCGCAGATTCCGGGCTCCTGGAACGCTGTCGCCAGATCTGCATGAAGTACGGACTGGTCTCGACCGGTAACCTCCGACGAGATGCAGAATCCTATATTCAGGCCGTGCACGTCCAACCGTTGACAAACGCACTCAGCGAAATCCTCAGCCAACCGGAACCCACCCCAGTCTCGTCTCAGGCTCACGCTCTGCTGCATCAGTCCGTCCCCGACTTTTCGCTCCCCGACGATCAGCAGACTCGCCAGTCCCTGTCTAACCTGGGTTCCAATCGGCCCGTGGTCGTCGTGTTCTATCTCGGATACGGCTGCAGCCATTGCGTTGCCCAACTCGTGGCCCTCGAAAAAGATCTCCACTACTTCCGGGAACTGGATGCCGAAATCATCGCGATCAGCGCCGATTCCCCCGAACACACGGCTCAGCGATTTGCCGAGTACGGTCGGTTTGGCTTTCCCGTGCTGTCTGATGCGGATCGTGCTGTGGCGTCTCAGTGGCAATGCCTGCACCCCGCCACCGATGAGTCTCCGGAACTGATGGACCACGGCACGTTCATCGTCGATCGCAAGGGAAAACTGATCTGGGCTTGCCGCGGGAAAGAGCCATTCCTCGATAACCGCACGCTGCTCAAAGTCCTCGCTCAGTCCCAGGGACTGATGCCCAATCCCGTGGCCCAGCGGCAATAGCCCATCGCCGACCACCTCTGCCATCCTGCGCTGCCAACCCCTCCCATCCGCCCCCAGACTGATGCTGACCAGATCCGCCGTGGCAAGTCCCTCGGTTCTGCGCTGGCAGTTTACCGTCTGCCTTCACGGGATCGGCAATCGAAATCGCCGCAGATTCACAACCGTCATTGCCAGTATCACCACAAGGTATCCGACCACAAAGCAGAGAAACGGGGCCATCTCCAACCCGGCGTCTTTCACGTTCGCGCGAAATGTGAAATGCGCCAGAACCGTCATCAACAATCCGGTGGCTACTGCGGTCCACGCCAGATACCCACCCATCCACGACAATGTCGCGTCCCGTCGTTCCGGGTGCAGCCAGTATTCCCGATGCGGGATGTTGATGACAGAAATCGGCAGCACGCCGATCAATCGCCCCAGTCCTGCAAGTACCCACGGAAACAGCACCTGAAATCCCAGCAGCACCAGCGTCGCATTTTCTTTCGACATCCAGTCGTTCGGCTGGCCATCAGCTCCGAAGTGAGTCGCCACTTTCGCGGGCAATTGCGGCCAGTACCATGAGTGCTGACACACTCCGAAAAACGTGAGGAACCACAGCCCCCAAATGGCATAAATCCGACTTCGTTCCATGACCGCTCCCCTGAAAGCACATGCAGATCTCACCCTGGGCCCTGAAAGTATTCGCTATGTGCCAGGGGGCGTCTGCTGATGCCAGTCCGTCAGAGTCTGATAGTGATGTGCAGCCTGCAGCAGGTTCGCTTCCGCCAGTGGAGCGGCCTGAAACTGCAATCCAATCGGCAGCCGTTCGGATGTCAGTCCGCAGGGCACTGAAATGCCCGGCAACCCTGCCAGATTGGTACTGATCGTGTAAATGTCACTCAGATACATCGACAAGGGGTCGTTCAACTTCTCTCCCAGTCGAAATGCCGCCGTCGGAGCGACCGGGCCGGCAATTACGTCCACATTCTGAAAGGCCGTCTCAAAGTCCTGCTGAATCCGCCGCCGCACACGCAGCGCTTTCAGATAGTACGCGTCGTAGTAGCCGGCAGACAACGCATACGTCCCCAGCATGATTCGTCGCCGCACCTCTGCCCCCAGCCCCTGAGATCGACTTTCACAGTACAGATCTGTCAGGTCCTCATAGGTCTCCGATCGATATCCGTAGTGAATTCCATCGTATCGAGCGAGATTGCTGGAGGCTTCACTGCAGGCAATCAGGTAATACGCTGCCACGGCATACCGCGAGTGCGGCAACGAGACCGGCACCAGCGTGGCCCCGGCATCCTCCAGAACTCGCAGCGCCGTCCGCACCGCCGCGTCAATCTCCGGGTCCAGACCTTCTGCAAAATACTCTTCCGCAATCCCGATTCTTAACGACTGACGCCCCGCTGTCAGCTGACCAGACCAGTCCTGCAGGGGTTGCTGAAGTGACGTTGAATCGCGATTGTCATGACCGCCAAAACATTGCAGCGCCAATGCACACCCGGCAACGTCCTGAGCCATCGGACCAATCTGATCCAGTGAACTCGCGTAGGCCACCAGGCCGTATCGTGACACCCGACCATATGTCGGTTTCAACCCCGTCACTCCGCAGAAGCCAGCCGGCTGACGAATCGAGCCGCCCGTGTCCGATCCCAGTGCCAACGGCACCATGCCCGCTGCCACGGCCACCGCTGCACCGCCACTGGATCCCCCCGCAGTCCGCTCAGGATTCCACGGGTTCCGCGTGGGCCCGAAAATCGACGTCTCCGTCGAGGACCCCATGGCGAACTCGTCCTGATTCAGCTTCCCCAGCAGGACCCCGTCTTCTGCCTGCAATCGCTCGACCACATGGGCAGAGTAGGGCGGGCGAAAATGCTCCAGCATCCGACTGCCACAGGTTGTCGGCACGCCCCGGACACAGATGTTATCCTTCACGGCCACTGGTAACCCGGCCAGCTGTCCGACTGGACCGCCCGCCGCACGGCGCGCATCAATCTCATCCGCCTGTCGCAACGCGGCGTCTGCGTCCACAAACACAAACGCATTCAATTCCGGATTCAGTTTCGAAATGCGGTCCAGACAGGTTTCTGTCAAACGGCGTGACGTCAATGAGCCCGTTTGCAGCTCACCAATCAGTTGCAACATCGACATGCGGGACATATGGCACACTACCAGCACCACAGCAGCAGTGACCGCCGGGCATTTCATGTTTTTTCTGAGCAACCCTGAGCCCGTCGGTGGCCGACATGTTTCCCCCGACTGACAGACCCGGTCTACACGATGCAGAATATCAAATGCCCTCAGCCCCTGCGAATCCTGCCCTTCATGAATCCCGCTCCGCAGGCAAATTCCAGCGTTCCGGAGTCCCTCGCAGACCGTATTTCTGCCTTCTCGCCAAACGCCCGCTTAGGAACTACTCACGCTCAGCTCATCAGCTCGCCCAGCGCCAGGACTGTCAGGCCGCCACACGCTCGCCGGATTTCGCCAATCCTCGCAACTCATTCAGGATGTCTGTGGTCAGCACCGCTTCCAGCCGTTCCAGAATCTCAGCAACCCGCGCTCCATCCATGATCCGGTGATCATAGGCCAGAGTCACTCGACTGATTCCGGTTTCATCCAGCGGGCCATACGTCAGACAGGTGGTCTGCACCGAAGGCGGCAGCTGGATCTCGACCCCACGCCCGGCCAGAGTCGACAGAAAGAACGTCCCAATCCGCTTCGCCCGCGAACCCGTCTCGACATTCAGGTTCCACCACCAGATCAGACGTCGCAGCAGCAATGGCAATCCAGCCAGCCGCAAATCCCGTCCAAAAACCTTCGCTGGAGTTTCCGTCTGGTAGCGATTGATCATCGCCTGAATCTCAGGCAGAGTCTTCAATTCGGGACTGGCAATCCTGCCCCAGAACAACCAGGGTTCGCCGGCAATCTCACGCTGTATCGTCAGGACGCCCACACTGCCCGGATGCTGATACAAATGCGCCCACGGCCAGCGATACCAGATCTGTCGTAATTCCGGATATTCCAGCGACACACGGGCCATGGCTTTCAGAAACAGAGCCGGCCACGAGATCCGCACGCCGGCACCTTCCCGCGCCAGGGCCAGATCTTTCAAAACCATCCGGCGATCATGAGAACACAAGGGGACCCCTCGATGAAAATACAACAAGTCCCACGTCAGCCTGCGCGAGGCCGGGACAGCGAAACGCCGCCCACTGCGATTATCCACCATCCTGGTTGCCTCCCCGTTTTCCAGATGACCTTCGGAATTCCAGGCGTTTCGCCCGCGTAAGTCAATCCAGATCCAGCCACCATCCCCCGGGCCGCCTCGCAAGGACCAAACAGGCAGAACTCGCCGCGTCACGGCAGATTTCGCCCGTTTGCACATCCGCTTCATGCACGGCGTGGCAATTCCTGCAGAAAGTGACATGATCCTCGAAGAATTCACTCAAGCTGGCTCTTGTCCCTGCCTCCGTGTCGTGGTACCCCTCCCCATGCCAAACAGCGTTGCGTCAAGTTCCGGTCGACGACTGACCCGGAACGAA
>JALQWE010000284.1 GCA_023258825.1 Planctomycetaceae bacterium
GATCAAACCTCGTCCTCACCTGCAAACAATTGAAAATGGGGCCGGGAAATGGACTTCTGCCGCGGAATAGCTTGCCACTGATCGGCAAATTGGGGAAAATCCTGGCACCAGCCGCGTCTCAGTGTGCTGGTCCCCGCGACGTGATCCTTCCCCGCATTTGCCTTCCTGTCGGAGTCATTCCATGGCTGCTCACGGTATTTCCGCCGGCCTGATTCTGTGTGCTGTCCTGCCACTGTGCGTTCAGGCAGCTCAGCCGTGGCAGGCCGGGATGTCACGCGTGGAAATCACACCTCCGCAGCCCATGTGGATGTCGGGTTATGCATCGCGGGACAAACCGGCTCAGGGAAAAATTCACGATCTGTGTGCCCGGGCCCTCGTGCTGCAGGATCCCGATGGACGACGGTCCCTGATGCTGTCCTTCGATCTGGTCGGGATTGATCGAGCGACCTCCGTGGAAATCTGTGAACAACTGCAGCAACGGCATGGGCTTCAGCGATCGCAGATAGCCATCGCAACATCCCACACACACTCAGGGCCGGTGGTAGGCACAAATCTGCTGACTATGTATTCCCTCGCCGCTGACCAGCAACAGCTGGTCAAAGATTACACTCGGTATCTGATTCAGCAGACGCTGAAGGTTTCCGAGCAGGCGTTTGCTTCCATGGCACCGTCGGTGATTCATGCGGGCGAGGGTCAGGCAACTTTTGCCGTGAACCGTCGAAACAACCGTGAAGCGGATGTTCCCATGCTCCGAGAAGCCGGACAGCTCGCAGGTCCGGTTGACCATTCGGTTCCGGTCCTGTCGATCCGCGCACCGGAAGGGCAGCTGAGAGCGGTTCTGTTCGGGTATGCCTGTCACGCAACCGTCCTCAGCGGGATGGACTGGTGCGGTGACTGGCCCGGATTTGCTCAGTACGAACTGGAACAGAATCATCCGGGCATTGTGGCGTTGTTCTGGGCGGGCTGCGGCGCCGATCAGAATCCTCTGCCACGGCGTACCGTGGAACTGGCCATGGACTATGGAAAACAGGCGGCGGCAGCCGTTAACCGTGAATTGAACGGCGTGATGCGCCCCGTTTCCGGAGAGCTGAAAACGGATTACACAGAAATTGATCTGGCCCTCGACACATTGCCATCGAAGGAGCAGATCGAGCAGGACCTGCGGTCGGACAACGTCTATCTTGCACGACGGGCAAAGTGGCTTCTGGACGTTCTGGCAACTCGGGGAAGTCTGTCACAGACCTACCCATATCCGATTCAGGTCTGGAAGCTGGGTGATGCAGCGACACTGACATTTCTCGGCGGTGAAGTGGTGGTGGATTACAGCATTCGACTGAAGCAGGAACTGACGGGTGTCTCCACATGGGTTGCCGGATACAGCAACGATGTGATGGCCTATATTCCATCACGACGGGTCCTGATGGAAGGCGGATATGAAGGTGAATCTGCCATGATTTACTATGGCCTGCCCACGAAATGGTCGCCAGACGTGGAAGACCACATTGTTCGTGAGGTCGTGGCTGCCCATCGCCGAATCTCCGAGGCCGTTCCCACGCCATAGCGTGTCAACCAGCAACCTGACATGCGCTCAGACGCATCCAGTATCCGGTAAAGAAAGAAACATCATGCAAACGGTCTCCAGGCGATCAATGCTCTGCGGACAGGCCATGGGATTTGGTGGGCTGGCGCTGGCGTCACTGCTGTCGCAGACGGCCAGTCAGGCGGCTCCGCCCACCGTTGCGACTCAGCCAACTCATTTCGACATGCGGCCCAAACCGCCGACAGCACAGCCGGCCCAGGCAACCGCCATGATTTCGCTGTTCATGCACGGCGGTCCGTCACATATCGACTTGCTGGACCCGAAGCCCGAACTGACAAAGTTCAGTGGTACCGACTATCAGGGTGAAATCACCTACAGTTTCGTCAATCGAGCCAGTCGCAAACTGATGGGAAGTCCCTGGCGGTTTCGTGCTCATGGTCAATGCGGAACCCAGGTTTCCGAACTGCTGCCACACACCGCCAGCGTCGTGGATGAACTGTGTGTCATTCGTTCCATGCACACGGGCTTTAATGGTCACGAAGTGTCGATCCGCTACATGAATGCGGGAATTCCGGCCGTGACCGGCAGGCCGTCACTCGGCTCATGGCTCACCTACGCACTCGGAGCCGAAAATCAGAACCTTCCGGCCTACATGGTTCTGACAGATCCCGGTGGCCATCCCGTGGATGGCGTGCTGAACTGGTCAAGTGGCTGGATGCCCGCACTGTTTCAGGGAACCGTTCTCAGACCTCAGGAGCCGCGTATTCTGAACCTCGCCCCGCCAGCACATCTGGCTGGTCTGCCGCAGCAACAGAATCTGCGACTACTGACCAGTCTGAATCGACTGCATCAGGAAAAGTTTCCCGGCGAAGCAGATCTGGACGCACGGATAGCCAGTTACGAACTGGCGGCCCGCATGCAGGTGGCCGCCGTAGAAGCCCTTGATCTCTCATCGGAAACACAGGCTACTCAGAAGCTGTATGGACTGGATCAGGACGAAACTCGTGAATACGGCACCCGCTGTCTGATTGCCCGACGCCTGGTGGAACGTGGTGTACGATTCGTGCAGTTGTTTCTGGGTGGGCAGCCATGGGATACGCATGCCGGAATCCGTACGGCACTGCCGGCCGTGTGTCGGCGTACGGATCAGCCTGCAGCAGCATTGGTCAAGGACCTGAAGCAGCGAGGTCTGCTGGACACCACGCTGGTCCACTGGGGAGGAGAAATCGGTCGACTTCCCGTCACAGAAAATCATGGTGATCCTGCCGCCGCTGGCCGCGATCACAACGGTCAGGGGTTCACCATGTGGCTGGCTGGTGGTGGTGTTCGGGGAGGGATGACGTGGGGCGAAACCGATCCGCTGGGTCACTCAGCCACCGAAAATCGGGTCACTCCAAACGACTACCAGGCAACCCTGTTTCACCTGTTTGGTTTTGATCACAGCAAACTGGCATTTCTGCATAACACTCGCCTGCAGACCCTGACCGATCAGCGGGAATGCCGAGTGGTGCATGAAATCCTGAAACGGTCCTGAGTGTTTTCGGGGTGTTTCCGGGATTTTCGAATCCGACGGCCTCAGGGCAGGGCAGCTGGGACATTCCTGTTCTGCGTCCTCCCGTGAGTGACATCCGCGGGCGAACGCGCGGCGGCGGACTGGTATTCACCGGACTCAGTCTCATACGATTCGAAAATCTTCTCAGCTGTCTCTCTTTGTCTGAATCCCTGCGGTTGCTTCAGAGGCCTGTCACCTGCGGACTCCACCGCCCCGACTCCTCAAAATGCAGCTGAATACTTCACAGTTTCTTCCCTGACCAGGACTGGTATGACTTTTTCCCGCCTGCCACTCAGCTACTGCACTAACGTTCATCCCGGTCGAACCGTGGCTGAAATCAACGACGGTCTGTCGCGTTACACAGCCGAGGCCCGGGCAGCACTCGACTTCCCGATTGCCGCCGGACTGTGGCTGGCCGCCAGTGTGATTGAGGAACTGAACAGCAGCGAAGCGGCCCTCGAATCTCTGGCCCAGACGCTGTGGCAGCACGATCTTGTCTGCTACACGCTGAACACATTTCCCTATGGCGACTTTCATAGTGATCGAGTGAAGGAACAGGTTTATCTGCCAGACTGGGCCAGCCTTTCACGCATTCAGTACACCGAGAATTGCGCGACAATCCTCGCAAAACTGCTTCCGGCAGGTGGTGAAGGCAGCTTGTCCACGGTACCACTGGGCGGTCGCATGAACCCTCAGTCACCCAGTTTCCGCGCCTTGTGTTACACCAATCTGATCCGTATGGCGCGATTTCTGAAGACACTGCATCAGGAAACCGGACGCTGCATCCGCCTGGCGATTGAACCTGAGCCATTGTGTGAGCTCTCCGGGACGCAGCAATGGAGCCTGCCGGTGATGCGGGGATTATTTCAGCAGGCCGAAGCGCTGGGCTGCGAGGATGTCGTTCGCGAGTATCTGGGGTTGTGTTTTGACGTGTGTCATCAGGCCGTGGAATTCGAGGACGTCGCCGCATCAATCGCCGCCTTCGATCGGGAAGGCATTCGCATCAACAAGGTGCACATTACGAATGCTGTCGAACTGGAAAATCCCGGCCAGAATGCCGCAGGACGTGCAGCACTGCGACAGTTTGCAGAACCGCGTTATCTGCATCAGACATTTGCAAAGTTTGCGGATGGTCGCATCGAATCCCGACTGGATCTGCGAGTCGAGGATCTGCTGGATACTTCGACCGACGCATTCCTGACCGCCGAACGCTGGCGCGTGCATTTCCATGTCCCTGTGTTTGCCGAGACACTGGGGCCCCTGAAGACCACACGGGCCGAGCTGGCCGCAGCCCTGCAACAGGTCGCTCGTCTGAGCTACGCCCCCC
This sequence comes from Planctomycetaceae bacterium, assembly GCA_023258825.1. GTDB lineage: Bacteria > Planctomycetota > Planctomycetia > Planctomycetales > Planctomycetaceae > SXXK01. The sequence goes on from JALQWE010000284.1 coordinate 4,420, forward strand.
ACCTCGAAGTGGAAACCTACACGTGGCCCGTGATGCCCGGAGAATCAGCCCTGTCCGCCGCGGCCTCAGAATCCCTCGGATCCCGCATCGCCCGGGAACTGCAGTCTGCTGCAGACCTGCTGAGCACACTCGGATAACCCGGCACAAGATGCCCTGCAGAAATCTACTCGTTGTTTCCAGCTCGATCCCCCGAATCGGCCGCCAGGCTCGGGATCCGAAAATCAGCCTTTGCCCGTAACGCGACTTTGACGAATTTCGAGTAAGCCATAGCAAGTTGAATGGCAACTGCAGTTCACGGTGGAGCAGCATGACACGCTCTCTGGACTGCGAATCACTGTCTTAATTTCTGATGAAGACGGAGTTTTTTCAGCAGGACAGGCCTCCGCGGCCGGTTAGAGTGCGCACGGGGTGTTTGCTCTCAGCCTGCCTGCGCTGTTAGAGCTTTTTCTGTACTTTCTGAGTGACCGCATGCTGATGCAGCTGAATTCACTCCGAATGCGGTAGCGTCGCGGGCAGTGATGCAACATCACTCAAAGAGCTCAGACAGTCGGCAGTGATCTCGTGCAGATTCATGGACAGTCATGCTGTTCAGAAATGACCAAATCCAGAATGAACTGGACGTCCTCAGATGCCGCCTGAAACATCCCCCATCTCTGCGGTGTATCCACAGTCATCATGCAGTGAAGTCGATAAAGGGCCAGCGATGTCCGAGTGGTATTATCAATTGCTTGGGGAGGAGTTTGGGCCTGTTTCCGTATCAACGTTGGTGGAATTGCTGCGCGAGGGCACCCTTAGTCCCGGTGATCCGGTGCGGCCCATCGATTCAGATTTGTGGATTACTGCCGACCAGGTACAGACCCGTAACGAACAATCGGCAGTGCTGCAGGACCTGTCAGAGTTGTCGTTTGAATTCGAGGAGACCTCGTCCGAACCATTTTCCCGGTTTCGACAGTCGGCTTCCGAATCATCCTTGGCGGTCAACCCTGATCGGGAATCTGCGAAGTCCGCAGACGATGCCAGCGGTGACATGTACTATTATCAGCTTCGTGGACAGAGTCATGGTCCGGTCGTCAGAGAAACTCTGATTCGGATGGCC
>JALQWE010000285.1 GCA_023258825.1 Planctomycetaceae bacterium
GAAAAAAATTCTGCGTACCAAACGGGGGGGACGGAAATTCCCGGATCCGTGGGATTCGCCGGCCTGCACTTGATCATGCGGTTGTGATAGATCATTCTTTAGCCTGAACGGAAGCCATCGGTGGGCCTGCTGTCGGGTTCAGAAGATGATTTCGTTCTGCACGACGGACCCACGACAGCTCAGACCACACAGGAAGGACGTTCGCCCACGGGCGAGCACCGCAGTTATGCTTCAGTTATTGCCGGCCATTGATCTGCTGGAGGGCCGCTGCGTGCGGCTGCGCCAGGGGAATTACGACGACAGCACGATCTTTTCCGACGACCCGGTCGAGATGGCGTTGCGCTGGAAAGAGCAGGGGGCTGACCGGCTGCATTTGGTGGATCTGGACGGAGCGCGTGCGGGAAAGCCCGTGAACCAGGAGATTGTTAGCCGAATCGTTTCCGCGACCGGGCTGCCGTGTCAGTTGGGGGGCGGCATTCGTGACGAAGCGTCGATCCGCCAGACACTGCAGCAAACCGGTGTGGACCGCGTGATTATTGGCACGAAAGCGTTGCGTGAGCCGGAGTGGTTTTCGCAGATGTGCCACCAGTTTCCGGGACAACTGGCGCTCGGTCTGGACGCCCGCAATTCCATGGTGGCCACCGACGGCTGGCTGGAAGTTTCGCATGTGTCGGCCCTTGACCTTGCTCGACGATTTGTCGGAGTGCCACTGGCGGCCGTGATTTACACCAACATTGCCAACGATGGCATGATGCAGGGAATTGATCAGGCGACACTGCAGGATTTCCGGACGCTGGCGGATATGGGGCTGCCAGTGATTGCCTCTGGCGGCGTCACCACCATGGCGGATATTCAGGCGCTCAAGGCGATTGCCGATCAGCAACCGAAGTTGATTGCCGTGATTACCGGACGGGCGATTTACGAGGGCACAATTCAGGTGCGCGAAGCGGTGGATTTTCTTGCCGGGCGAACCCCCGGGGCCCGGTGATTCGGTCACATCACCAGGTGCGGGCTGAGCGGAGATTGGCTGGAGAGCCTGGCCGGGAAGCCTGTCAGGGTAGTGCGTTTCGGCGGAGCGAAACGCGACATTTGGCCGGTTGTTTCCACTGGATGATCAGAGGAATCCCGCGTACGCCGCAAAGACAAATGCGTCGCAAACACAAACGGGAACTGGCAGGCAAGCCGATGGGCAGGAGTGTTCCATGAAAACAGGATTTCTGACAGCCGCGTTGATCGAAGCGTTTGATCGCGACGGCTACATACTGGTGGACGACCTGCTGGATGCGGAAGAGACGCAGCTGCTGGGCACGATTGCACGGATGGACCGCCAGTTGAGCGCCCGCCGGACGTCTCGCGCGGACGGCGAGGGCGGAGCGGTGGAGCTGGTGGTGGAAAACGAGCTGCAGGATCAATGCCTGTACTCAGCCATTGTCCGCGGGCAGCCTCTGGTGACTGCGATGGAGCAGTTGCTTCGGGATGAAGTGTACCACTACCATCACAAGATGATTCTGAAGGAACCGCGTATCGGGGGTGCGTGGACATGGCACCAGGATTACGGCTACTGGTACGGGAATGGGTGTCTGTTCCCCGATATGGCCAGTTGCATGATTGCTGTGGACCGTGCGACGCGTGAGAACGGGTGTCTGCAGGTACTGCGTGGTTCGCACCGTATGGGGCGGATTGATCATGTGAAACGGGGCGACCAGACCGGGGCGGACATGGAGCGAGTCACGGCGGCTCTGGAACGTATGGAGCTGGTGCATGTCGAAATGCCACCCGGCTCGGCCGTAATTTTCCATGGCAACACGCTGCACCGTTCGGATCAGAACCTGAGTGATAACCCGCGTTGGGCATTCATCTGCTGCTACAACACGCGCAGCAACAACCCGTATCGCGAGGGGCGGCATCCACGTTATTCACCTCTGCAGCGGCTGAGCTCAGATCAGGTGGTGTGTCAGGGACGTGAACATCTGGCTCGCCTTCAGCGTGCGGAAGAAACCGCGTGATCGGGTGGTGACCGTGAAGGGATCCGAGACGCTGTCCATCGAGCTGAAGCAATTGGCGCTGCAGCAGGGGTTTTCGGCGGTGGGGATTGCCCCGGCGGTGACGCCTGTGGGATATCATCATTTGCTGGAGTGGCTGGATCGGGGCTATCACGCCGACATGCAGTGGATGGAACAGCGCAGGGAAGCTCGTGAGCATCCCCGTTCGATGTTGCCGGGCACCTGCAGTCTGATTGTTGCTGCGATGAACTACCATGAAGGCACGGAGCCGGCTGCCGGACCGCGTGTTTCGCGTTATGCCTGGGGCACCAGTGACTACCACACTCTGTTGAAGACGCGACTGGCGCCGGTGGCAGAGGTGCTTCGACAGCGATTGCCGTCGGCGAAAACGAGAATCGTCGTGGATTCCGCCCCGCTGCTGGAGCGGGATTTTGGCCGCATGGCGGGGCTGGGTTGGTATGGCAAGAACACGATGCTGATCAACCGTCGGATTGGCAGCTGGTTTTTTCTGGGCACAATTCTGACCGACGCACAGCTGCATTTTGACGCGCCGGAAGAGCATCAGTACTGCGGAACCTGCACGCGCTGTCTGGACGCCTGTCCGACTCAGGCATTTCCTGAGCCCGGGGTGCTGGATGCCGGCCGCTGCATCAGTTATCTCACGATTGAACAACGCAGGGCCGCCATTCCCCATGAGCTACGATCAGGAATTGGGGAATGGATCTTTGGCTGTGATGTGTGTCAGGACGTGTGTCCCTGGAATCGATTCGCTCCGACTCATGCGCCCGAGGAATTTCATCCTCGCAGGGCTCTGCATCCGGTGGATGGTCGCGCCCTGTTGAGGATGACGGCTGAGGAATTTTCCGGGCTCTTCCGTGCGACACCGCTGGCACGAACCGGCTACGCGGCCGTGCGTCGCAACGTCGCCCTGGCGCTGGGCAATCTCCGGGATGTCAGTGCCGAGCCGGAATTGCTTCAGACGCTCAGTGACGAGGCAGCGATTGTTCGCTCCGCGGCGGCCTGGGCGTTGTGTCAGTTGGCAACGACCGCCGGATTTGCGGCTGTGCGGCAGCAATTGAACCGAGAGCGGGATGTTTCAGCACAGGACGATATGCGTTTGAGTCTGCTTGCGGCGGGCGCGTGTGTTCCCGAGCGCCCGTGCGATGGCGCCTCATCGCCCCCGGTGGCGAGTGACGATGGGAATCGCGGTGCGGCGACGTCAGCAGCACATGTCCCAGATGAATGAGTGCGGCGAACCATCCGGCCGGAACGAGACTTTCGCAGAAGCAATGCGGGCAGAAGCATTTCTGCACACCCAGAATTGGTCCGACCGATTGATTGAGCGAGCCTTCGCAGGGAATCAATCGCTCCCGACAGAATGCACAGCGAAAGTGCCTGGTGCGACGCGGGACTGAAGGTGAGTTCCGGTGCCTTGAATTTCCGTGCGGTGAACTTCGGTGCAGAAAGATACGGGACATTGCAGGTTCCTCAGGATCGAGCGACATGTGACGTCCGCAGAAATTTGCGGTGCCCGACAAAACTATCGGGGCCGTGCCGCAGTGAGCGGACAGAGCGAAGTGAACATGCCCTGATGTCGTCGCAGATGACGGCTGGATTTCTTCCGAACCGTGTGAAATGCAGGCGACACCTCAGGGGGATACCGAGGCATGGACGTTCAACATCCCAACATGGAGTGCTGCGGGCAGCGGTGGTTTCGCTGCAACGTCAGGATCACCCTCACCCTTTAACTTTCAGAGGCAACAGAACGGGATCCCGAAGATCAGAACTCCGGGACCCCGAATTGCTGCGTTGCGAACAGAACCTTCGGCGAATCGCAGGTTGCGAGTGGTCGGTGACGGAACGGGATGTTCTGTTCCTGAGTGACCAGGCCCGTGGGGGCTGACCAGTCTGATCACTCCTGCCAGGATCTGCCGTGCGACACTATTTGGCAATCACTTTGACCGTCTGAGTTTTGGCGGCTTCCGACTTGGGAAGGCTGATTGTCAGCACACCGTCCTGGCATTCAGCGGTCACCTTCTCTTCACGAACTTCATCGGGCAGAGTGATGGTGCGAGAGAACGAACCGACACGACGTTCCATGCGGTGGTAGGTGCGACCTTTCTCCTTCTTCTCTTCCTTGTGTTCGCCGCTGATGCGCAGGATGTTGCCATTCACTTCAACGTTGATCTCGCTGGCCTTCAGCCCGGGCACGTCAACTCGAACCTGAATCGCATCATCACTTTCTGACAGATCAACGGATGGCAGCCAGGCAGCTGGAATGCGATCGCCGTCCATTTCCATGCGGAAGCGATTCCACAATTCATCCATATCCTGCTGGATGCCGGAGAACGTGTCGCGGGAAAACACCGGGGCCATTGCCTGGGCGAACCGTGGCAGCAATGCTGTGGTCATGAACATCTCCTGTGAGAAAACAAAAAACTCACTCTGTCAGTAACACACTGACAGGCAGTGACTGCAGGTATTTGCTGATCCGTTGCGGTGTGGCCTGACGAGTCAGGTTGGTGCGTCAGACCGCAACTGGAATGGAACTGATAGAGCGGCAGGGAGTTGCAGGGGCTTGCACAGGGGTCGTCGGTGCTCGCACCGTCAACTCCACTGGGAACGACAATGTTTGAAGAGATATGACAAGGAATGCGGCAGACCAACGGGCCGCGCATGGGAGACTGAAACGTGGTGGGGCATAGAAGTTGTTCCACGGGTGACCTGGCATCCTGAATCATCCCGTGGGGAGCCGGACTACCGTGTGTTTCAGAAACACAACAGCATGAACGGATCCGTCTGCGTGTCATGGGGGATGTCACACGTTGTCCTGTTTCTGATGGGCTTCCGGTATGCAGAGCAACAAAGCAGAACCTAAGAGAAGACGTGCATAAGTCATTGTGCAGCCTCGCTGGCAAATGCGATGTTGTGATACCGAAATCGTAAGGCCGTCGCTTTCAATCTCTATGGGCAGGAATGCCAAAAGATGAATGGCGGAAGGACTGATAGGCAGCACGATGACGACGGCTTACCATCAGGACACAGGAAATGCGAAACGTCAAAGTCTGCTGGCCCCGGGAACATCGCATGCGCCGCCGAATTACTCATCGAACCAGGCACCCGGACAATACTGACGGCAATGGCCGAAACCGGAAGCAGCCATCGGCCCGCAGGTTAGTGACAAACCGACTGCGGGAATCCGGCGCGGAGTGCAGGCGGACTGGCGGGCTGCTGGTCACTGCGGACAACGAACCGACCGTGGAGGCGACAACTCGTTTCCACAGTCTCATGAAACACTCGGTCGACGCGGTTTGTTTTGTTGATGCAGAACGGCGTGTCACCGTGTGGAATGATGCACTGGAACAGATGTTTCAATACACCGCAGAACAGTTGCAGGCGCTTCCGCTGCCGCAGTTGATTCCTGTGAGTGACGGTGGCGATGGTGATTGTCGATTCGCCGGAACGAATGGAATAACTTCGCCCGGTCCTGCTGCACCGGG
>JALQWE010000286.1 GCA_023258825.1 Planctomycetaceae bacterium
GACCTCACCCACGCGGCGACATTTGACGATTTTCGCGCCTTGCCGGAAATCATTGCCTCGCTGCAATAATTCGTGGCCTTGCCCCTTGCCCTTATCGGCAAATCGGGTATTTAGGCCTCCACGTCGGGCTATAGCGCAGCCTGGCTAGCGCGCTTGACTGGGGGTCAAGAGGTCGTGGGTTCAAATCCCGCTAGCCCGACTCCAAAAACGTACAACAGCTCCTCGATCGCAGGATCAAGGGGCTGTTTTCGTTTTCGCTCCCAAACACACACGCCTCGCCAACCGTTTCTGCTCGCGTCGCGTCGCTTCACCCGCGAGCACTCACACGCATCCAGTGATCATGCGCCCCGAAACCAGGCTCCCGGCAAGGTGCCCGTTGAATCAAACTGCCCCGCACGGTCGCTGCTCAGACTTCCCGCTGAGACTATTCCACCGCTGAATCAACCTTCCCGGACACCGCCTGGGCCAGTTGCTCAAGCCGATCGGATTGCTCCCGAAACGCAGGTGCCGCGGCGTTGTAGTTGCGCAGCAATGGCAGCAACGTCTTCGGAGCACTGCCGGTGTCCAGAAAGTGATTCGTCAGGCTGCCGCAGTTGGCCTGCAACGCTGGACCGAAACATCCATAACAACCACGATCAAACGAGGGACAAATCGCGCCGCAACCCGCCTGGGTGATCGGCCCAAGACACGGTACGCCACGCGACACTTCAATACAGACCGTCCCCTTCCGTTTGCAGTCCAGACACACCGAATGCGCAGGCAGTCGTGGCTTGCGACCGGCAACCAGCGCCAGAATCACCTCAAGCAACTGCTGACGATTCACCGGACAGCCACGCAATTCATAGTCCACCGGAATGTGTTCCGCAATCGCCGTCGATGTGGACAGTGAGGAGATGTATTCCGGCCGTGCATAAACACACCGCAGAAATTCTTCATGTTGACCCCAGTTTCGCAGCGATTGAATTCCGCCCGCCGTAGCACAGGCGCCAATCGTCACTACAGTGGTGCAGTCGCGACGCACCTGACGGATCCGCTCTGCGTCATGAGGTGTCGTGATGGAGCCCTCAACCAGTGCAATGTCCCATGGGCCCGGCTGCATCCGACTGCTGGCCTCAGGAAACATCGCAATCTCCACCAGACCCGCGACCGTCAGTAACTCGTCCTCGCAATCCAGCAGCGATAACTGACATCCATCGCACGAGGCAAATTTGAAGACGGCCAGCCGAGGCTTTCGTGTTGGTGCGTGCGTCATCTGACCTGTTCTCCCCCACGACCACGTTGCTCGCGATGCCACACACACACTAAACCAGTTGGCGAGTTCCGGATTCCACGACCCCACCTGCCAACCGCTCTCAAGTCTGCAGATCAACTGACGTGGCCATCGCACTCCCGGCCTTACATCAAATCTGTACCCGCTACAGGTCGTCAATCCGCAGGATCGACCGCAGTTGCTCAAAGCGAAACACCGGACCTTCACGGCACAGAAAATACGGACCAAACTGACAATGCCCGCACAGGGCGATGGCACAATTCATGTTCCGTTCCATCGAAAGGAACAGCGATCCTGCGGGAATGCCGCGTCCCAGCGCCGTCTGCATGGTATACCACATCATCACTTCCGGACCACAGGTCATCAGCATCGTCTCCGCCGGGGAACGCAGCCACAGACGCTCAAGCACCGTCGTGACCACGCCAACACCACCGCGCCAGCTTTCGTCCGCGTGGTCAACCGTTGGAATAATGTTCAGCCCCTGAGTCCGCCAGTGTTCGAATTCCCCGGGGTACAGCAGCAACGCGGGGTCTCGAGCCCCCACGATCAGTGTCAGTTCCTGATACTGCTGTCGATGATGCAGCATGTGATAGATCACCGGTCGCAGCGGCGCCAAGCCAATGCCACCAGCCACAAGAATTACGTCCCGCCCGCGACATTCATCGACCGGCCAGCTGGATCCGAACGGGCCCCGCAGACCTATCGTCGCCCCAATCGGAAGTCCGGTCAGACTGTGAGTCACATTGCCGGCATCCCGAATCGTCTGCCGAATTCGCCCTGTGTCAGCCGCATCACCACTGATGGAAATCGCAGACTCGCCCACCCCCGGAACATACAGCATGGTGAATTGACCGGGACGAAAGGCCCACGTCGCTGCTCGCGCTGAATCCTCGAACTCAAGGTCCAGCGTCAACACGCCAGGAATTTCCCGGGTGATCCCGGCGATACGCACGGAATGAGATAGCCATGGATTCTGATTCGGCTCGCACGTCGCTGCCATTAGCCACGCCCCTCCGTCGTGTTCTGTGGCGCTGTGTTCGGTGGCAGTGAGGAAGACGCTGTTTCTCCGATGGCCGCCGTCAGCTGCGGCGATTCAGCCAACTGCCGCAGCGTCCGGACTTCCTCGGTCAAATCAATCCCCGGCGGACACCAGGTGATACAGCGCCCACACCCGACACATCCTGAGGTTCCGAACTGATCCTGCCAGGTCGCCAGCTTGTGCGTCAGCCACTGTCGGTAGCGGCTGCTGATGCTGTCACGCGACGGAATGCCGTTCACACGACTGAAGTCCACATTGAAGCAACTGTCCCACTGACGCTCACGCTGCACGCGATCGCCCGACAGATCCGAAACTTCTGTGACACTGGAGCAGAAACACGTGGGACACACCATCGTGCAGTTGGTACATGACAGGCAACGCTCCGCAACCGTTTCCCAGTGCGGACTTTTCAGTTGTTCCAGCAGCAGGTCATGCAATCCCTCCGTATTCATCTGCTTTGTGACTTGTCGTTCCGCGTCGGCACGCCCCCGTTCGCCTGCGCGGATTTCTTCTGACACCGCAGGCCGCAACGGCAACGCTTCCACCAGTAAACGGCCTCGCTCAGAACCAATCTCCACGAGGAAACCGGTATCAATTTCCGTGAGAGCCAGATCAAAGCCGGATTGGCATCGAGGACCCGTTTTCATGGAGGTGCAGAAACAAACCGGAGCTGCCTGAGTGCAGTTCACTGCGATCAACAGAACCGCGTCACGTCGCTGCTCATAGTGCGGATCAACAAATGCACCACCCAGAAAAACCTTGTCCTGAATCGCAATCGCCGACAACTCACAGGATCGCACGCCAAGAAACGCATACCGCGGTGCTGGCTCATCCTGAGTGCTCATCTGCCAACTGCTGCCGACACGCTGAGCCGTCGCCACAATCGCCGAGGGTGGAAACAGAAACTGCTTCCACGAATGCGGACCCGGCACGTACCCAAACATCCGCTGATCGTCTCGAGGTACCAGGCGATATTTCCCGGGCTGCTGCTGATCCGTCCAGCCCTGCGGCAAATCTGACACACCGGTCAGCTCTCCATACACAATGGCGTCCTGATCCACTTTCGGTCCGACAATCGTGTAGCCATCCTCCTGCAGCCGCCGCATCAGCAACTGCAGATCGTCCCGCAGCAGAAAACTCTCCGGCCGCCGGTTGCCGATGAAATCAGAGCTGTCGCCCGAGTTCATGGCCGGCGCGACGATACCAGGGACCGCCGCTGATTCGGTCATGAGTGGTTTCTCCGCTCTGCAAACACATCCAGCAGCTGGATCCGAGTCGCGACCAGTCGCCGGGAAATCACCTGCGCCAGACGTTTCATCAACACATATCCCAGCTGCGGATCTGCGTCGCACGATTGTTTCAGCTGAGTACTTGAAAGGGCGAGCAATCGACAAAAATCGGTCGTTGTGGCCGTCGCCGTCATGATCCCGTCGCTGATCAGTCCCGACCACCCGACAAGATCTCCCGGGCCGGCCGTCAGGATCGTGATGTCACCTCGCCCAGGAACCTTCATCGACAATCGAACGTGTCCCGAGAACACGACAAAGACAGCATCCTCCCGCTGTCCCTCACGAAACAGCACATGCCCCGCCGGCACTTCCAGTAAGCGTGCCGCGCGGCCCAGACTCTGCAGATCCTGATGTGTCAGCCCTTCCGCAAAACGTGTGGAAGCCAGCATTTTTAACAGATTGGGAGCATCCAGAGTCATCAGACCTCTCCGATTCCATAGCCACGTATCTCATTCAGTTGCTGACGAAGTTCCGCGCGAAAATCAGGATGCGCAATCGAGATCAGGCGCTCACCCCGCTGTCGCAGCGACAATCCATGCAGATTCACCGCTCCATACTCCGTGACAACCCAGTGCACATGCCCCCGCGTTGTCACCACTCCCGCTCCCGGTGTCAATTCCATCACAATCCTTGAGTAGCGGCCATCACCGGCTGTGGAAGGCAACGCAATGATCGGTCGACCACCCCGTGACATCGCTGCCCCCCGAATAAAATCCATCTGCCCGCCAATTCCCGAGTAAATCCGGTGACCGAGCGAATCCGCACAGACCTGGCCCGTCAGGTCAATCTGCAGTGCGGAATTGACCGCAACCAGATTGTCAATCTTCCGCAGCAGGTTGGTGTCGTTCGTCATGTCGCACGGCAGAAAACACACCTGCGGGTTATCGTTCACAAAGTCAAAGACCCGCCGAGTTCCATTCACAAAACTGGTCACAATCCATCCCGGATAAATCTTCTTCCGACGATTCGTAATCACTCCCGCTTCCACCAGATCCACAACCAGATCCGAAAACATTTCCGTGTGAATGCCCAGATCCCGCTTGTTCTTCAGTCGCCGCAGCACAGCATTCGGAATCGTTCCGATGCCCATCTGCAACGTGGCTCCGTCTTCAATCAACTGAGCAATTTGCTCGCCAATCGCGCTGTCAATCGCTGATTCTTCCGCCGATTCGTGTTCGTATAAGGGCCTGTCGGTGGCCACCCAGGCGTCAAAACGCTGCACAGGAATCGCCGTCAGACCAAGTGTGCGAGGCATTTGCTGATTCACTTCCGCCAGCACAATACGCGCCGAATCCGCCGCAGACCGCGCCGCGTCCACCGACGTCCCCAGCGAACACATTCCATGGCGGTCTGGTGGCGATACCTGCAGAATCGCAGCATCCAGCGGGATCGTGCCGTCCCGAAACAAATGCGGTATGTCCGAAAGAAACACAGGCACAAAATCGGCAAGGCCCTGCTGCACAGCCTTCCGGACCGGCTGGCCCGTAAACAATGAGACCGACCGTATCCGTTCCTGGCAGTCAGGCGCCAGAAAGGCTGCGGGGCCTTCCGTATGCAAATGAAATAACGTGATGCCCGTCAGGTCACTGCGACGACTGAGCGCGTCCAGCAGGGGTGTCGGTGTGGCAGCTGCCCCATGCACGAATATGTTCATGCCGGATCGCAGAGTCTGTACCGCTTCATCCGCCGTGACCGGCCCGCGCTGAGTTGTCGCCATCGGTTTCGCTCACTTCCCCGCATCGTCCCACTGCCCACTGCCCGCACCAACTGACTTCATCGGGTGCTGAACGGCCCCCTTGTGCTGCCAGGGTTCTATCAGGCCGCTGCTTCCGTATCGACAAACACAGCTCCAGGACCACTCGGTTCTGTCCGAGTTCCCGGGGAGG